>CAZHJH010000066.1:401-7446 GCA_964533475.1 uncultured Methanosarcinales archaeon | reverse complement strand
ATCATATTCAAGAGCAATCTGCCAATTCTCCCATTTCCATCAAAGAAGGGATGAATGCGTTCAAAACTGCAATGAAATAATGCTGCTTTTTCTATAGGGTGCATGTTCTTGTTTTTTGCAAGCCAGGAGATCAAGAGCCTGAGTTCCTGTTTTATCATTGAGTGGTTGATAGGGATCAGATTGCCTACTCTAACTTGCCCTGTCCGCAAGTTTCCTGCATCTTCACTAACCCCCTGCTTGAGCTGTTTATGGAGTTCAAGGATGGTGCGAACGTCAATTTTTTTCTTGAGCATTCCGAGTATGAGTTCATATGCTTTTTTGTGGTTTTCTGCTTCCCTAATATCTCTTGAGGGTTTGTGTGCAGGCGTGATTCCCTCATTCAAGAGCAATGCGGTATCTTTATATGATAATGTGCTACCTTCGATCTTCGAAGTGTCGTACGTGAACTTGGTCACGAACTGCTTGAAGAAGTCGTCCCTATAATCCTGAGGCATACACTTCATGTTTTTTGCGTGCTTTGATGTGATGGATTCCAGGACTTTTTGCTTTTTTTGAAGGAATGATTTAACACTGTCAAATTCCCAGGATACTCTTTTCATCTCTGACTTACTTGGTTTCTGTAATCCTACGTAGCGCTCTCTCTTCTTCACCTTGTCTCCTACCCTTGCCGATTGCACAAGATAGTAATACTCCCTTCCATTGATCCTTTTCTTGCGTAAGAACATTTTAGTCACCACAAATAACATAAATACTCAACTTTAGTGTATTTAGTCACCACAGCTATATAAATGTTTTGCAAGATGTGGTTGAAGAACGCGTCTTCAATCCTTCGAAAAATACTCAGGGAGCTTGATCGTGAGATCAACTCCCTTTTTTCGGTCAAGCCTTTTTTTAAAAGGATTGCGGGAGGAGGGATTCGAACCCTCGGACCCACTAAGGGACAGGATTTCTCATGCTCAAACATGAGTGTCCTTAAGTCCTGCGCATTTGACCAAGCTTTGCTACTCCCGCGTATTGCACTGTCATCTTCATCGTGCTTTTAAATCTTTTTATAGGAGATTGCGAACATTGTGATTAAAACTGTCTAATGCTTTAATCCTTGTATCAAGACGTTGCGCGAATGGATAAAAGCTCACGCATGTTTATAAATACACTTGCACTTCAAAAAGGAATGGAATCCGTTGAGTCCTGCTGCCAGAGGTTTTACAGTAAACGGGTCGAAACGGGAAGAGCCCCTTATGACCCAGAGATACACACGACACCTTGGCTCAATGAGCACATGGCCGTATTGGATACGAAGCTTCCTGAGGTAATTCTTCAAAGAGCATCAACTCCAGATGACTACAGGGACCTGCAAGCAGTGCTTCATGGCCATTACAGATCCCTTGCTACGACACCCACACAACGGAGATCTATTTCACATTTGATTGGCATTCCAGGTCATCGAGTAATTCATGATGAAATCGCTTTGTTCCGTAACCTTCCTTTGGAAGAGCGTATCAACAGACTTGATTCCATGCTACATCAGAAGACGCTCAGAGACGTTCCGATTTACACACACGAAGAGACTATACATTCGTACGGGAGCAAAGATTGGGGTGTGTACGAACAAGTGCAGGTGGGTACGGAGGAGAAATTAATGCCCATGTTTGATTTGCCAGAACGGCAGGCATTGGCACATGAGCTTTTGTCCGTAGCGCTGAATAGATCTCATCCAAGAAAACTGCGTGCTCAAGCGCTTCGCGCCAGCGGAAGATACAGCTGGACGCTTCTGTTAAGAGATCATCCTTGGCTGACTAAATTTGGGATCGCAACGGCTGTTACGGCGCCGATGGTGTCGTGCTACTTGTCGGCGCATGATGACGCTTGGCATCCCCTGGTTACGTATATAGGATCGCTATTCTAAAACGGTTTTATTTTGTGTCATAGCACAATTCTTTTAAATGAGCGCCTCACGAGTACTACATGCTCTCCATCCTCGAAGCAATCCTCCTCGGAATCATCCAGGGAATTACAGAATGGCTGCCTGTGAGCAGCTCAGGGCATCTTCTCCTTATTCAGCACGTTCTTGGGCTTGAAGTTCCGTACGCGTATGATCTCTTATTGCATGTTGGCACGATGCTGGTTATTATTCTTGTTTTTTGGAAGGAGATCTACACGATCATGATTGACTTTCTCACGGGAAAACTCAATTCGTATCATGGCAGAATGGGGATGCTCATCCTCATCGGGCTCATCCCCGGTGTTCTCATAGGACTTATGCTGTACTTCGTTGCCCGCTCGTACTTCGGCAATCTCATATTTCTCGCAATATGTTTCTTACTCATGGGAGTATTCCTCATATTTTCACGGCGAAAAGCGTACAAGCTCCATCTGACGATGCGGGAAAGCGTCGTTATGGGTGTAGCGCAGGGGATAGCGTATCTACCTGGGATTTCACGAAGCGGCAGCATGCTCGGGACATCGCAGTATCTTGGAGTTAAAAAACAAGAAGCGTTATTGTTCACATTCGCGATCGCAATTCCCGCGATAACAGGAGCGATGCTCTTTGACATTCAATCGCTTCAGCAGTCAAACATCAGCGTTGCAGCAATGCTCGCGGGTTTTGCGGCAGCGGTCATTACGGGCTATTTATCCCTCAGACTCCTCATCAAAATCTTTACCGGTGAAGCGCTGCATTATTTTGGATATTATTTATTAGCCGTTGCAGTACTCACATTCGCGCTGGCAATCGCTTAAACTCTGTCTTTACAATCAGAGCAGACCAAAGAATTCTTTATGTTTGAGAGCGCTTCAGAATACTCGCCGCAAAGCTGGCATATGCCCTCAAACTCCTTAGGTGATGCAATGGGCTTTCTCTCTTCCTCGCGAAGCTCAATCTTATCAAGCAACAACTCAAACAATTGCGGCTGAATCTTGAGCACATCCTTCATCGTTAGTAAGCCCACCATTTTTTTACCGGATATGACGGGTAAATGACGGATGTTCGCTTCTCCCATCTTCAACAATGCCTTGTGAATATCATCTTCAGGGGCAATGGAATGGATAACTTTCTCCATGATGTCCTGGGCTTTCTTCTTCGTCATGTCGTGGGCGTTCGCGACGGCTTTGCGCACGATGTCCTGCTCCGTGATAATGCCGCGGAGCTGAGCATCTTTGACAAGAACAGCGCCTACATGATGCTCTGTCATGACATGTGCAATTTCCTGCAACGATGCTGAAGGCTTCACCGTAATCGGAGCCATCGTCATCGCGTCACACACTTTATAGCCGGTTTTCATTGTACCCCTCGACGAGAAATGCAATGCTCTGCGAGTTTATAAACATTGTGCTTATTGAAAATTACATACGCTTAAGATTCACACTTTGACACGTAATTTTCAATCCCAAAAACACGCACATTGACGGGTTTTTGTTATAGATTATAGAATCATCGCGCAACGGCTTGCATGAACTGCCAAAAACCAGGCCATGTCTTCGTTACGCTTTCAGGGTGAACGACATTATATTCTAGCTTACGCACGGTCGCGAGCATAACCATCGCCTGAATCACCCGATGATCGCTCGAGCTGATAATGCCCTGATCAAGCAACCGCAACGCGCGCTCCATCTCAACGAATCGGTTTGTCTCATGGTTCGCGAGCCTTGGCCAGCGTTCTATGCCTTGATCACGAGAGATGAGGTTAAATGCCCTTGCAAAGCAATAATCTTCAGAATGCCCGGGCTCAAAGAACACCCCTCCTAAGGTCATGCCATTGTGGAACGCATGCGCCTGCCGCGCAATCGTCGCGTCTTTTCTCGGAGCCCAAAGCGCTCCGCGTGAGTGCTGGATCATCCAGTGCTCATACGCCGCTTTGCTTACATACACTTTTTCCTCTTCAGGAATATGCTCATGAACTCTCCTTGGATACTCAAGCAATAACGCGGCTGCTGCCCATTGTGATGTTTCACCATCTCGATGCATGAGGTCGTCTAATGACTCCTGCAGTACATGGGGATCATCCGAAACATTTCTATGAATCAAGCTTCCTGACGATACGAATTCTCTGGATTTTCCCTGAAGATATGAAAGGTAGCGCAGGTTTCTCAGCAATGTGGCAGATTCTCCAACGTGCAAAGGCTCGTTATTGGGCCATTCCAGTGAGCACCGGTATATCGCCTGTAAATCATCTCCTAATCCAGGCGTTTCAAAAAAAGGATTTGGCGGAATGCCAGAGGCGATATCCAGCACTCCAAGCCTGATAATCCATGATTTATCCCAGGGGATGTATGTTTCGAGGTCTCCAAATTTGGGCATGGGAATGAAAACTCGCTTCACTTTAATAATATTGTTATGCATCAAAATATTTATAAACGGACGTAGACTTTGGATTTTGATGGAATGGCAACCGGATTTAGAGTTTATAACGTCATTGGAAAAGGCCTGGACGGCCGGTGGCATGATGGACAGGCCATATGGTTTGACCCAGGGCGACCGGAGGGTGAGGGAAATCGTTGATGGTCTTGAAGATGAGGGCGATACAGACTTTGCATCGTATATCCGCGAACGATTCTCTCTTACTCAGCTCCTTTGCGATCACCACTACACGGCGCGTGAATGCATACAAGCGATGCGCGACGGCAATCCCTTCGGCGTCGTAGTGTATCTCGTGCTCTATACGGATCATCAGGAGAGTCAATTGATCGCAGAGGAATGCGCTCAAGAAACCCTTTAATTCAAATCTCCAAATTTCTAATAATTCAGCAGAATCTCAACGTCTTTGCCGAAGATCTTCTTCAGATCCTCGAATGTTTTCTCTTTGATAAACGTTTTCTTTGGCATTTTTGCGTTTGCTAATTCTTTCTCATATTCTTCAAGCGAAGAACCCTTTACTTCTGTAAATCGCCCGTCCTCGTTGACTGTGGCTCTGCTAATCGTCTTGTCTTCATTATCAATATCGTGAATGATGAACGCGTGCGTGTCAAAGAGGATAACCTCTCCAAAGCGATCCCCATGCTTTACGCGAACCTTAATGCGATCAAACTCTCTGCCGCGCTTGCGCTGCATATACTCGATGAGGAACTTGATAATTTCCCGGCTTGACTTCTTGATCTTCTCGACTTCAACCTTGCTGAGCTTCTTCTCATCATAATCCTTCTTCGCCTTCATAATGTCTTTAAGCATGCGCAGGAACTTGCTCGGGACCTTTCCTGAATGGACGAGCTCCTTTTCAAAATATTTGACTACCGCCTCATCCTCGACTTTCTCAACCCCTTCCAGCTTCAGCGTGTCCCTGATAATGGTTACAACCGTGTCATATAACTGAACGACATCATCTTCCTCCTTGATCTTCTGGATCTGCTCAAACAGCTTCTTGATACGCTCTAAGTAGTCCTGGGCGTCCTTCACGAGCTGATCCACTTCTTTACCCGTGAGCTCTTTTTGAGTGCCATGCTCGAGGTCTTTCCTGACTTTAATGTTATTCTCAAGAATCTTGATGTACTTCTCCTCGAGCATCTTTTCCTTCTTCACAAAGATCTCGCGCATCAGCTCAGGAGTTTCCCTTGGTGTTGGGGGGGAGACGCCATAGAGCATTAAAGCTGCCTGGCTTGGCGTGAGGATCGCGTAAAACGTGTCTTCCATGCCCAATGCTTTTAACGTGTACTGCACGCGCTGGATCATCTGCGTTCCTGAATTCATGAATAAGTCAATCGCTTCCTGGCTCGGCTTTATTTTTCCCATCTTGAGCATCTGCTTCCACGGCATAAACAAGCCGCGGTCATAGAACGGAACGCCATCTCTCAATAATGTGAATATGACGGGATTCGCTTCCTTTAAGCTGTCCCAAAAGTCTGTAAGGATATACACCTGAATGTTGAGCTTGTTTTTAACGCCCGTGAGATCACCAGCCTCAATGCCCATGCCGATGATAATAGCCCTTAACTTGTCTTTTAGCTCTGCCCGGGTCATCTTCTTGACATCTGTGTCGTCTATTACAACCCACACGTCTATATCGCTTGTTTCTGTGGCTTTGCCCTGCGTTAAGGATCCTGCAAGCACATAGCTTACAATATACCGCTCAAACTTCTTAATGACCATCGTCTTATGGACTTCCGCGATTTTAATAGCCGCCAACATCCCCTTATCAAATAACGGGGCGCTCATCGCGATTAATCCATTAATCTCGTATTTGGCATCATACGCGTTCTGCCAAAGCTCACTGAGAATCATGACCTGCGCCCTGAGCTTAGGATCAATATCCTGCGCCATGCCATCAATAATTGTGACGAGCTTGTTTCGTAACTCGAATTTAGGCATTTTTGTGCTGTCAGAGTCATCCACAAGCACGAGAATGTCAATGAAATCTTCCTGAGGAGGCTGTTGAGGGGTTTGTATTGGTGGCTGGGCGCCCTGCATTGTGGGATGCTGCGGTGGAATAGCCCCGGGAGGATACGCGGGTTTTCTCGGAGGAGGCAATAACGCCATTCCCATGACGTACTTGTCAAACTTCTCAAGCACCTTCTTTTTAAAAGAATCAATCTTGTCCTTCATCTCCTTCAGCTTCTGCTCAGCCTCAGGAGGCAGCCCGGGAATCTTAAGATTGTCAAGCTCAGAAGCTTTCTCTGCTTTCTTCTTCTCGGACATAACGTTTCGGCAAGCGGAATGGTGTATTTAAAGGTTTGCAAAAACGAGCGAGATCATACATCTGCACGAATCCATTGTTGCCACGGAAAGCCCGTCCTCCCCGCGGCCTCGACTCGCTCTACTCGTCGTCGAACCACCCCGGATGGGGCATCCCCCGGTTCGACCGGCGCGGGGACGGGCATTGGCCGAAAGCTTTATATATAAGTAGTTATTACCTAGTAGTGACAATAAGATTATTGGGGTTTAACGTATGAGAACTAAACGTTCATTGCAAGGCGCGACGGGAATACCGTTAGATGATCCGAGGGTTGAGAAAGTGTCTATATGGGATCAGCTCGTAATACGAAATCTGCTTGATCAGCTTGTGGTTTTGACTCCAGATCAAAGTGCGCTAGTAGCACGATTAGCAGGCAATCCAGA
>CAZHJH010000066.1:0-389 GCA_964533475.1 uncultured Methanosarcinales archaeon | reverse complement strand
CCATGCATGCTGGGGCATCCAAACCAAACACAAACAGTTGGATGGAATGCATGGTTGAGCAGGGGACCTTCATATGACCGGCATTATGTAGCCGTAGGAACAAGAACACGAGGGCTCATGCCCAGGTATGCGCCGTTTTGAAGGATAAAAAGGAGGAAAACACCATGGCAATTGACGATATCGTAAGACAATTCAACGCGGAGGAAACTAACAGCCGAGGCTATATCGAGGGAGCGTTGCATATGCTCCGCCAAGGTCTTATCGAAGCGGAGGAAACACTATTCGACAGAGCGACAGGCTTGATTGACCGGTCAAAACTTACAGATTCTAAAGCACGACAAAAATATGGAGTACCTATCGCAAAGGCCGTAGCAAAGGAATCTGTAAGT
>CAZHJH010000065.1:0-8036 GCA_964533475.1 uncultured Methanosarcinales archaeon | reverse complement strand
GATCTCATTTGCTTCATAACGTCTGTTTTCAATTCCCGAACGATTTCGTTGTCCGCGTCCCAGTGGTCAGCGGCAGTTCTGAGCTTCTCATGCAGCAAGGGAAAGTTTTGCTCGACATCGTTCAGCATGTTTCTGCGAATTCTCATCCAGACATGCACGCCAAAAAAGGCAATAGCGGGAATCAAGGCAGCAATTCTCCAACCGGGATATACGAGGCTGATGAGCAAATACCCCGCAAGGAATATGATGAAGCTCGTAAGAAGTGTGTCAAAAAACTGCAGGTTCATGAGGGTCATCCTCAGTTCAAGCAGCATTTCACGAAATTCATTATGCTTAACAGTCGCCATGGCCCTGACCCGTTGCGGCAGTGTACGCGTCACAGACATTGTCCAAGTCTGATTTCAACGCGCTGTTCACAGTCTTAAGATCGCTATTCTGCTTGTTCAGATCTGTGATCGTAACTTCTTTGCTTGCCAAATCCGATTTTGCAGTAGCGAGTTCTCCCTGGGTATCCGATAAGTCTTTCCGAACCCCGGCAAGATCGTTCGCGAGCTCAGCGTTGACATCACGGATGTCGGAGTATTTTGTGCTAAGAGACTGCTCGCGCTCCTGTTTGAGCTCGAACTCCTCCAGCGTCGCGTTGAGCTGGGCCCTGCGCAACGAAAGCTCCTCCGCTGTCTTGTCATGCTCCTGGCGCAGCTCAAAATACGTCGTGAGCAGGTTTTCGTATGTATTCTTGTAATAGATCGTGAATCCTGTGAATGAGGCTATAAGCAGTATAATCATGAACAGCAAAAACAGGTTCACATTCCTACGGAAATAGTTCATGGGTTCACCTTCGCTTCCTCAGCATGGCCGGATTTATAATCATTTCCATGACTTTAACCTTCCCTGTAGTGTTTCGCCTCTCGGAATTTGCGGAACGCGATCTCTCCCAGCAGCAAAACCACCGCCGCGAGGATGAACGGCCAGCGATAAAACTTATAATCTGTAATCAGCCGCTTAGACTCCTGTTTCGCGTTCTCCACAATCCCTTTCGCGTCATCTTTCTTAAACATTTTTCCCCCGGTTGTCGTAATGAGCTCCTCGAGCTGCGTGCTCATGCCGACTTGCTCATACTCCAAAGGATAATTTGCAGCAGTGATCGCATCAAAAAAGTAGTAAAACCCTGGTTTTTCCGGTGTGTATGTGGTCGTGTACAAGTCGCGGGCGCCCTGCTCCGTTTTAGCGAATGTATACTGCTTCAGCTCAGGAACAGCCGTTGAGAATACATTGATCTCCACAGGCTCATCCACTCGTCCCGGATCAATTTTCACGGCGAAATCCTTAAGCCTATCGGGATCGCCTATTGCATAGTTTAATGATCTTGTGAGTATACGGGAATTTTTCTTCTGGAGAAGGCCAGCGCCCCATTTGCTGCCGTCATCCGTGCTCAACACAACAACCCTTCCCAAGCCGTAGCGCCAGCTGGACAGTACTGGATTATTGAACTCTGTAGTTACAAGCACTCTTCCGGACGATTTGGGAACCACTTGATTAAAACCCGTGATCTTGCCTGATAGCTCAATGTTCTGCGTGATAAAGCTGTTCGCATTCAGAATCTGGAGAGCATAATCGCTGACTTCCTTCTCCTCACCTTCGCTTTCGCCCATGGCGATCTTTAATTTTTGGGTATCCGTAGGCTGCAAGAACACACCGCCTCCCGCATCAGCGAGCGCGCTCATAAGCGCGACATTCGTGTTTTCCCCAATGCCAACAGAATAGATTGTGATCCCCTGCTGGCGCATCGCCGTCGCCAACTGCACCGCAATCTCGGGATCAGCAGCATTTCCATCCGATATGAGAATCACAGACTTTGACCCCTGCGCCTTCTGCAGCACGTCATTGGCCTTGCGCAGGCCCTGGCTAATGAGGGTTCCTCCGATGAACTGGAGCTTCGCAATCGTCTGGTTAAGATCTGGTTTGTCATACAATGGCGTGAGATCAGAGATGAGCCGATATTGCGTGTTGAAAGCGACAACGGCAACATTGTCATCTAACTTCAGGTCTTTGAGGATTTCAATCGCCAAAGCCTTTTGAATCGCGAGTTTTTGCGTGCTTGAGCCCCCGCCAAACTCCTCACCCGCGCTTCCCGAGATATCAATGACGAGCACGATATTCGCATTGCCTAGTTTTTCCGTTCCCCCATAGCCTATCTGCACAGGGAGCAGCGCCTGGAACTGGCAATCCCTCTTGTTTTGGCCTTTCGCGCAATGATCATTATACTCAAACGACTTGTCTCCGCCAATGACGAAGAGGCCATTGCCTTCCTCTAGATACGCGGAGAGTTGATCAACAGAATTCTGAAGCTCCTGCTCGGGGAAATTATTGAGCACAACCGCATGATAACTTTCAAGCGAGCCCGGAAGCGTATACGCGCTGCTCATCTCATAAATCTCATCTAACACATTATACATAGGAGAGCCCTCCTTCGAAACGAACAGCACATTCGGCCGAGGCAGGGCTTTCACTGTCTTATAATACATATTATTCTCCTCAAACGTGTCATCCACCCTCAGGATTGCCTGGATTTTATGATAGCCCCTGGAGAAAATTCTGTTAAACGTGTACGTTTTTGAGCTTGAGCCCGTTGTCTTAATGAGCTCGCCGCCATCAACGATGACGCGAAGCTGATACTCCACTTTTCCGGCAACGAGCACCGTCGCTGACCACGTGTTCTCCGTCTGCTGGATGACCTCTGAAGGGCCATTAATGACGACGGACGCATCGCCTTTCTCAGGAGAGAGGTCGAGCGCGTTGATGATTGAATTCCTGTCCCTGGCGAACACAATAGCATCTCCGAGATTCCATCCTTCTGTCGTAAACCCGTCCGTGATGAGCAGGACATTATCATTGCCCTGGATCGTATTGCGAACACCATTGCCCAACGCCGATCGGTTTCCCTGATCCAGCGGCTTTATGCTAACTGGAAGCTGACCTCCTATTTTTTGCTTGAGCTTCTCTTCCAATCCCTGCTCAAACAGGGAAAAGCTCGTGGATTTGTCCACGAGAATCGTAAGGCTCGGATCACCGGGCGTCTCAATCTTCGTGAACTCATACGGGGATGCAAGCGCAACGATTAAGCATGCAGCAATCGCACTTCTTGTGATAATAAGGACAAGCTTATCCAGCCTCCGGGAGCGGTTAAATGACTTCCGCTGCTCAGCATCCCTGAATCGGACAAAAGTTTTTCCAATAACGAAGATAAAAAAGAACACTAATGGAATAATGAAGAGGAACACCCAAGGGTAGAGGAAGAGGATGCGCATTACATGTCACCCCTCCACTTTATGTACACGATTTCCACGACAAGCAGGGTGAGCGCAGCGATGATTAAGGGCATCTGCAAGTCCATCTTAGACTTCACGTTCTGCGGCTCCACGATAAACCTGCGCTCCTGCTCTTCGAATGCCTTGATATCCTGGCCAACGTCGCTTTCCTGCTCACTTAACAGATTTAATGCCGTTCCGAGACTTCCCTCCTCCATGTACCCTGTTTTTGTGGCCTGCGGGACATCCTCGATGCGTTTGTTGAAATCATTCACATTCTCAGTCTCAACAAGGAATGCGATGAGAGAATGCCAGAAGATCGGATACCCTGGAGTGGTTTTAAAATCGCTTTCATCATCAAGCAAGCCGTACCATATAATCTTCCCATTGTTGAGCTCTGTGAACGTGAGCAAGGGGCTTTCATCATCCGCGGATGCGATGATCAGCGTGCCATTATACGCGGTTCCCGTGAAATGTTTCCCATACACGCTGAACTCGGAGTCGTGCGTAAACTGGTTGATGATATTGATGTTCACCTTCGTCGATCCCGCGAGCTCTCCTAGGGTCATGGGCAGAAGCTGCGAATAGTCGATCTCCATCATATCCTTCTGCGCAGCAAGGACGAGCGCGGTCTTATTTCCTACCATGGATTGGATGCCGTCAAAATCTCCTGGAAGAAGCTCTTTTTTGTTCACATCGCTGACGATGATGACTTCCGGATTCTTGGATTTCACGGATTCGATCGTGAACGGGGGGCCGAGGGTGGAGACCTCAAGCAATGAGTCCGCGCGCAACGCTTTTTCGAGGTACGTGTCCCTTTTGCTTGTGATAAGAACAACATTCACTTTCTTCTTATCAGGGCTTGCCGTATAAAACACGTTGTCTACGGCAAAGTCATCATCAGGAGTCATGACGATCCTGCTCTTGCCTTCCTGCAGGGGAAACGTCACTTTTTCCGTCGAGGATGCGCCGATGCTAAGCGCTCGCTCGCTTATTGACTGCGTGCCTAGAATCTGCTGCAGGGTCACTTTTGCAGGGGCCGCGCCATAATTGCGAACGAAGAGCTCAATCTTCTCGCGGTCGAGCGTCGCGTCGATAATCCCCGCATTCTCCGCGGAGCCATGCACAGGGATAAAATCCACCTGGTTCCCCTGGCTTGTGAGAATGCGCTTCGCCTTAAAGATATCATCTGCGTTTCCCTTCACGTTGATAAAATCACTGATCACAACAATCCTCGCTTTCCTGCCGTCAAGCACTTGATCGGCCGCGTGCATCGCCGCCTCGAGGTTTGTGGGAGCATCCTCGGCCGCAATCGCCCTGATCGCAGTCTTCGCGTTCGAATCGCTCGCGTCATTCGAAAGCAGGGAGATGGAGTTTCCGGCCGTGATGACCGTCGTAGCGCCCTTCACTTCCTGCATGGCAATGCCCTTTGCCTTCTCAAGCCGGGACTGGTCATTGTCCTGTGCCTGCATACTCGCGGATACGTCAACAATAATGACCGTGTTTTTTGTCACGCTGATGTCGGGTGTGGTGAGTAACGGGGAAGCAACCGCGTATGCGAGCATGCATAGGAGCAAGAGCTGCATAACAAACAAGAGATTGCTAAAGATCCTTTTGAACCACCTGTAGCGCTTATCATGCCCCGCCTCTTTTACGAGGAACATAAGGCTTGGAATTGTTTTTGTGAGAATCTTTGGCTGGCGCAAGTACAGAATTATGAAGGGTATGAGCGCCAGAAACGCGTATATTCCCACGGGATTCAGGAGGCTGAGCGAACCGCCAAAGAGGCTTACCATTTCATGACCTCTTTCTTGGAAACCCGGATGAGCTGCTTGATGGCCTTTTCCTTGCTGCTCAGGCGCTGTTTTGCCCTGTAGACATCGATGATCATATTCTCTTCGTCGTCAAGCGCAACCTGGATTTTGGCCATTTGTGATGAAATGATATAGTTTGGTATTTCTCGATATATATTATCCTATTTAGTTGTATCCTTTATTAGCTGCTTTATAAAACTTTTGCTATTAGATGGCGCGCCCCAGTGCAGAAAACGATCTATCCGCGCGGCGGACTGCCGCGTCTCATGCGATCCAAATTCATGACAATGAATCGCTCAATCATCTCCTTTTCAGAAGCATCGAGCAGGAATGGCGCCGTGGAAAGCACATCGTCAAATAATGATCGCTGGATTTCTCTTGCACTATACCCCATTGTGCGAATCCTCTCATCGGAAGGGATATTCAGCATGGGTTTGTCATGCTCATGGCGTTGCTCGTATTCCATTCCAACTGCACTATTCCTCCCGTCACGTACAAGATTGAAGAGTATGTACCCCTGCGCATTTGATACCTGATGAATGATCTCTTGAGGGAGGTCAGCAATCGTGAGTGCCTGGGGCATGTGCGTTATTTGCTCATGGACTGATCCTTTTCCAGCATCGCAAAGCATCGTAGTATCAATCCCCTCCAATCCTTCAGCTTTTAGTAATAATGCCCGGGTGCTGGGGCTATGACAGTTTAAATTTACGATGTGGGTATCACCGAATAAAAGCGTGGCAATCTTAGCCGAATCTGGCACTCCGCAGCGCTTCATAAAGGCTAATGCGTCCCTGAATGTCATCTCATTTTGTACGCTTAAAGTAAAATAAGGGTCTCGCTGCAGATCTGTCCCTACTCGCACAAAGCGCTGCCGGGTTCTTGGATCGTGTTCACGTTGTTCCAGGCATCGGTCGAATTGAACAGTAATCTCATATGACATTCGAGGCAAACTCTGGCATCCCATATCTCGGCTTTCCTCTATTGAAAACGCATAGCGCCTGGACACACTTCCTTCGTAAAACAACCGATCCTTTCGTTCCATGGCAAACGCAAACGAAGGAGCGCATTTAAATCATATCCTCACATTAACCTATCTTCTCCAGCATATAAATATTTATATACTACTAGTATACATAAACGTATATTGGTATATCTGAATATGTATACCGGAAAAGAGGTGTTTCCATGGCTGATACTGCTCAATTCGAGACATTTAAGACGGATGTTGACGACTGGATTAAAACGATTAACGGCCGTGTAGAGGCTCTTCGCGAGCTCTCCGGACTTATGGAAGAAAACGTCGGCAATACAAATCACAACTACGAGCTCATCCGGGATGCTATTGACAAAATCGACAACCTCCAGCAGGAAATCAAGACGATCAAAGTGACCCAGCTGCTCATCATCAGAAAGGTGTTCAATAAAGACCTTGCAAAAGCGGCTAAAAACCAGGAGTTCATGGAGAAGATGCTGGCGCAATAAGCTTTTATTTATATTTTTATTATCTTTAGTACCCCGAACCAACACATTTATATTTCTCTTCCGATCTTTGCACTCGTATGAAAATATTGGCGCTGCACTCGGACTTTATACGCTTCGAGGCGAAGAAGAAAGCCATAGAGGCCGCGGAGGAGCTGACAAAGGTAAAGGAGGAGATTAAGGAATGCCTTGTCGTGTTCACGTCCGTGGAAAAACAGGACGAGCCAGATCCAGAGACTATTACAGACAAGTATGTGAACGCGATTATAGATATTCTTGGTCAAATCAATGAAAAACGGGTTGTACTCTATCCCTATGTGCATCTGAGCCCAACGCCGAGCAACGCGAAGACTGCGATGACCGTGCTCCTAGGCGCTGAGAAGAAACTGAGCGAAAAAGGGTATGAAGTGCACAGATCACCGTTTGGCTGGTATAAAGCGTTTACTGTGAGCTGTAAAGGGCATCCGCTCTCTGAACTGTCACGGGAATTGCGCCTTGGGCAGGAAGAAGAGAAAAAAGCTGCAAAGCACAAAGATGCTGCCATAACACTTGACAACAGATCGCTATCTGCACAGGACAAGATGAACCTCACGGGAGCTGTACTCATTGCGGCAGCGATCAAAGAGCTCCATCCCGAAGCGGGCATGGGTGTTCTCGGAATCCACAATGACCAGGCGTTTATTGACATCGCAGAAGTTAAGCTCGGAACATCTGAGTTTGAGGCGATTGAGAAAAAAACACTTCAACTCGCGGCGAAGAATGAGCAATTCAAAAACGATGGCGTGCCTCAGGACGCTCATCAGATTGAAATTGCGAAGGAGCTTGGAGAAAACGCTGTTGCATATTCTGCATATGGGTTAACGCTTGTTCCTCTGTTCAAAGATCCGTTCATTGACGCGGTTAAAAAGATCCAGTCTATTAAGATAATTCATACAGGTAGCGCATATTGGAGAAATAACGCGAAGAATGACCAGCTGACAAGAATCTATTGTGTCGCTTTTGACTCTCCGAAAAAATTGCAGGAGTACATGCAAAAACTTGCAGATGCGCAGGCAAGAGACCACACGAAGCTTGGAAGGGAACTGGATTTATACGTTACAAGCGATGCAATCGGCAAAGGGCTTCCCTTACTGACACCGAAAGGCACGACGATCAAAAGAATTCTTCAGCGATGGATTGAAGACGAGGAGATCAAGAGGGGATATTCATTTACGGATACACCTGTTCTAACGAAAACAGAACTCTACAAAATATCGGGTCATCTCGCGCACTATAGGGAATCCATGTTCATATTCAAAACGGATGAGGAGGAGCTTGCCTTGAGACCCATGACATGCCCGCATCAGTTCATGATCTATAAATCAAAAACCCGAAGCTATAGGGATTTGCCTATTCGCTACGCTGAATTTGCGAATTTGTTCCGCAATGAAAGCTC
>CAZHJH010000064.1:0-8037 GCA_964533475.1 uncultured Methanosarcinales archaeon | reverse complement strand
TTAGTGCCCCGCCCTATTTCTTTCCTTAAAAGAAAGTATACGAGAGCGCCGATTATTCCTGTCAGGAATATGAACAGGATCCAAAATAGCTTCTCACGTCTACTCTCAAAGTTCCTTTTAACGCTATGAATGAGCATCCATAACCAGAATATTGCAATAATCAGTGCGATTAAAATAGCCAAGTAAAATAAAAGAGGCGGACCATGAAAACCACCGAGAACCAGGGCAATAAAAACTGCATACAGTAACAATAGAGCATAGGGAATAATAAATGCGCTCAAAATTCCGACAGCAATAAAAGGCCTCCCTTTCCTTGCAGCATGTGCAACGGTCGCACCTACTGGCCCAATCAGTACAATAAAGCAGGCCAAAAAAAGACTTCCAAGAACCTCGTTTGTCTCTGTCAAAGGAAATTCCTTGAAAAAGACGAGACGTAGAACAATTCCAACGATTACAAACACCAGCGTATACCCTACAAAACCCAAAATAAAATCCTTAATACCGGCCATAACCCTTCTATCAAAAGGTACTATTTAAAGTTATTTCACCAGAACAACTATTTTTTATTTGATCTAATCGTATCTGCCATGTCTTTCATGCCCAGCTTTTCATAAATAACCGCTGCGGTCTCAAACTCGCCGAGGCTCATAAAGGACTCTGCTTTTTTCAGCATGCGGTCTGCGTACTGCGCGGGGTCAAGATATTCAAGAATGTGGATAATCTCATTCTCTTTGCCCATGCGGATGAAATGCTTCGCGGCTTCTCCCAGGATTTCGCGCTTTTCTTCTTCCGAGAACATGGAAAGGTTGATATTCGCGGCGCCTTTCTGCACGACCAGCTTCACGATGCCTTCATTCGCCATACACGCTCCACAGTGAGATGAGCATATATAGTTTTCGGCGGTGGAGGCGTATGGTGTATGATCTCACGGACTCTGTCCATAGCCCCTTCCACACAAGATTTTTATAGGCCGAGCGTGAGGTGATAAGTATGTACAATATATATGCAACGGATACGTTTAGAAACGTGTATGATACCCTTCAAAAGGATGAGAGAGACTGGATTGACAAGGTCAAGGAAAAATTCGGGGACTACCCTACAGGAAAGCCTCTCGGGTTTTCATGGTTTAGAGAAAAGAAATATATGAATAAGCGGCTTTATTACCTCATAGATGATGAGAACAAGAGGATACTGTTTGTTGCATTTGCATCTAAAAAAGAGCAGCGGGAAGTCATCGGTTTTATTAAGAGCAATATGACTACGCTGCTTGAGAACCTCAAAAAGATCTAGAAAGGATGCACTCTTCCATGACTCATGTCCTGAAAACTCAATTTTAATTGCACTAAAGCATCATCAGCGATTTTTGCTTTCTTCTTAAGCAGAGTGTACTCTTCTTCCGGTATTGTGACCATTTGTGTCTCCATACGTTCCCGTATCCTCCACTGATTTATATATCTTATGCCTTTTTATCCAGCGGGCACTCTTAAAAAAATAACTTCCTGGCCTCTCTTTATGCCATGCTCCTTCGTATATCCTCCCGGAACTTCCAAAACATACTGCACTTCAATATCGGAGCTGTAATTCTCACATCCTTGTGAGCACGGCTGTGCGTTCTCGATGATCTTTGTTATCTTATAGTTTGACGTTATGAACAGGATATCCAGAGGCATATCCGTATTCTTCATCCAGAAATACTTGACTTCCGCCCTCGGAAACAAAAACAGCATGCCCTCTCCAACCTTCAGGTCATCCCGGCCCATTAAGCCACGCTCCCACTCAGCCTGATTCTGCGCAAGCTCAACCGTAATCACGGGCTCCTGAACCCCGGCAAGCACGATGACTTCCGGAGGCTTTGAAGAGCATGCGACGAGAAAAACGAGAACCAAGAGCAATATCCATTTCATGATATGCCGCTTAGCAACGATCTATTTAAAAGTTATTGAAAGGTTTATATATGGTTGGTCTCATGCACTGTTATGAAAGCACTCGCATTTGTTTTTATTGTGGGAATCTTTCTAATCGGATGCTCTCAGCAACTCTCATGCACGAAGGAAGCGCTCATTTGTCCGGATGGAACAGCCGTTGGGAGAAACGCCTCCCTTAATTGCGCATTTAATCCATGCCCAGAAGCAAAAGCATGCACGGAAGAGGCAAAAATATGCCCGGATGGAAGCGCTGTCGCGAGAAATCCAAACAATAATTGCGAATTTGACGCATGCCCGGGATTCTGCGGATCATCGACAAACGCGGCGTGCACAACGGATGACGATTGCATGACCGGGGGCTGTTCTGGCCAGGTCTGTCAAGGCATAAACGAGGAACCCATTGTTACAACGTGCGAATTTCTCGAATGCTATAATGACGAGGCATATGGCGTCTCGTGCGGCTGCCTAGAAGGGAAATGCGCTTGGAATTGACCGCAATCTTTATAAATTCCAGACCTCTTCTTCAGACCGGACGAGAGAAAGAACGCGGTATTTTCTCCAAGATGGCAACAACCAAGCTTAAGCCAAGCATGCGCGAAAAGAAGCGCTACGTCGTGTTTGAGATTATTGCGCCCAAGAAAATCCGCGATTATTTTGCAGTCCACACCGCGATCATGAACAGCGCACAAGAACTCCTCGGACAGAAAGGCATGGCGGCCGCGGGCATGATGATGCTCAAAGACCGCTTTGATCCTGAAGCGCAGAAGGGAGTCATACGCGTTGGGCACAAGCACGTAGATGAGCTCCGCGCATCACTCGCCCTTGTGAAGGGGATCGAAGGGCAGGATGTCATTGTACGGAGCATAGGCACAAGTGGGATACTTAAAAAAGCACTAACACGCTATGGAGGATGATTGAATGCAACCAATGCCACACCAACTCATGGGCTACGACAGGGCCATCACGATGTTCTCACCGGATGGCAGACTGCTCCAGGTTGAATACGCAAAAAAGACTGTACGCCAGGGAAGCACGGCGATAGGGATGATATGCAGCGACGGAGTCCTTCTTGTCACGGACAAGCGCATCGTGGACACGCTTGTCATTCCTGAAGCTGTGGAAAAAATATGGCAGATTGACGAACACATCGGGGCAACCGCGTCTGGAATCCTGAGCGATGCCCGAGTACTCATCGAACGCGCCCAATTAACGGCGCAGCAGCACCGCGTGAATTATGACGCGCAGATTGACATTCTCTCCATTGTGAAGGATATCTGCGACCTCAAGCAGATCTGCACGCAAAGCGGCGGACTGCGGCCTTTTGGCGTGAGCGTCCTCATCGCAGGAGTCGATAATGAAGGGCCGAAGCTCTTTGAAACAGACCCCACAGGAATTTTCTTTAGATACCGTGCATCCGTCATTGGAGAAGCTGAGCCGGAAATTGAGGAGATTCTTCAGAGAGAATACAAGGACTCCATTACCGTAGATGAAGGCTTGAAGCTCTGCCTGCGCATCCTGAACAAGATTCTGGACAAGAATTTCAGCGTGGAACGCATTGATGCGGCATATATCAAGACCTCAGACAGGAAATTCACGAAGCTCAGCAAGAAGGAGCTCGATCGCGTCGTGAAGGACGTTAAAAAGAAGTAACGATGGCACAAGGGGAGAATGATCGCGAGAAGATTCATCTGAACCTCGCGCGGCTGAAGAAGGGAAACGAGAAATTTGAGATTGACGTGGACGCAGATAAGGCCATCGCGTTCAAACTAGGCGCAGTTTCTGACATTCGCGAGGTGCTCAAAGTGCAGCACGTCTTCGCTGATGCTAAGAAGGGATTGCTCGCATCCGATCATGTGATGCAGCAGGTGTTCAAAACCTCGGATCCGCTCGAAGTCGCCAACATTATCATTAAAGAAGGAGAGATCCAATTAACGGAAGAGTACCGCAGAAAAATCAAAGAGGAGAAGAAAAAAAGGACTCTGGGGATCATTCAGCGCAATGGAGTTGATCCGAAAACAAATCTTCCCCACCCGCTCACGCGGCTTGAAAACGCTTTTGAGGAAGCAAAAGTGCATCTGGATGACTTCAAGAACGCGGAGAGCCAGGTTGAAGACGTGGTGAAGCAACTGCGACATCTCTTGCCGATCAAGTTTGTCATGAAGGAGATTGCGGTCAAGATTCCGGCGCAGTACGCGACAAAAAGCTACGGACTCGTGAAAGGGTACGGAAGAATTGTCCGGGAGGACTGGCTCACGGACGGTTCATGGGCTGTCGTGATCGAGATGCCCGGAGGCATCGAGCTCGAGTTTTATGACAAGCTCAACTCATTTACTCACGGTAACAACGAAACAAAAATACTGAATGTTAGGTGAAACTATGGAAGGGATACAAGTGCAGGACAGGGCGATCATAACGCCCGGTGAAGTCATCGCGACAGGGATGGATTATATTCCCAGCATGGGAACATATCGCGATAAAGAACGGATCATCGCGAACAAGCTCGGCATGGTCCACATCGAAGGAAGGGCTATCAAAGTCATACCGCTCTCGGGAAGATACATGCCCAAAGTGGGAGACATGATCATCGGTCAAGTGATAGATATCTCTATGTCCGGTTGGAGAATCGAGCTGAATTGCGCATACTCCGCAATGATTTCGCTGAAAGACGCAACGAGCGATTTCATCGAGCGCGGAGCAGACCTCACTCAATACTATAACCTCGGAGATTACATGTTTGCGGAAATCGTCAACGTGACAAGCCAGAAACTCGTGGATCTCTCGACCCGAGGCCCGGGAATGCGCAAGCTCCAGGGAGGGAGAATTATCACGGTGAATCCAAACAAAGTGCCCAGGGTCATTGGCAAGCAAGGAAGCATGGTAGGCCTAATCAAAGACGCGACGGGGTGCAGGATTACCGTTGGGCAAAACGGAATCATTCACATTCAAGGCACGCCAAAGCAGGAAATGCTCGCTGCGGAGACGATCCATAAAGTTGAGCAGGAAAGCCATTTCTCAGGACTCACGGACAAAATCAAAGCATATCTTGAGCAGCGAGTGAAAGAGATGCAGCTTGAACCCACACCGCTCATCATCGATGAGCCTCCAAGAGAGCGCCCGATGCAGCAACGACGTGGACCTCCCCGCTTTTCAAGGGGAAGAAGGTGATTATGATGGCATTCGAAAGAGCATCTGGACGAAAAGTCAACGAGCCTCGCGCGATGGAAGCGAAAGCCGGCGTGATCAAAAACGCTGACGGCTCAGCGATGTTCAAAATGGGGGATACGATCGCATATGCGGCGGTATACGGCCCAAGGGACTTATACCCCAAGTTCATGCAGAATCCAAAGAAAGGGATTTTGCGCTGCAATTACAACATGATGCCGTTTTCAGGCTCAGGAGAGCGTGTGCGCCCCGGGCAGAACAGGCGCGCGAAAGAGATTTCGATGGTGACTGAAAAAGCGCTTCTGCCCGTGCTGGAGCTTGAGGATTTCCCGAATGCGGTTGTGGACGTCTACGTCGAGCTTCCCCAGACGGACGCGGGGAGCAGATGCGCGGGAATCTGCGCTGCGGCGATTGCGCTTGCAGACGCCGGATTAGTCATGAAAGACCTGATCGCGGCCGTGAGCGTCGGAAATCTTGACGGCAATATCGTCGTTGACCTTGACAAGGATGAAGAGGACTTTGAAGGCCCTGTCGCAGACATTCCTGTGGCGATCATCCCAAGCACGGGTCAAATCACGTTGCTCCAGATGGATGGCGAGGTTTCTCAGGAAAAGCTTGTGAAAGCCATCGAACTCGCGATGGAGACATGCATCAAAATCAACGAAGTCCAGCGCAAAGCGCTGAAAGACAAGTACGCAGGTGAGTAACATGATCATTCCAGAAGCACGAGAGCATTTATTGCGGGCATTGCGGGAGGGATTGCGCTTTGACGGCCGAGCCGCACATGCGTACAGACCCATTGAGATCACGCGGAATATAACAAAAAACGCTGAAGGATCAGCCAGAGTTAAGATTGGAGACACGGAAGTCATAGCTGGCGTTAAGTTTGAAGTCGGCACTCCGTTCCCGGACAAGCCCACTGAGGGAAGCATTATGGTCAACACGGAGTTAATCCCATTTTCCAGCCCTGAGTTCGAGTCTGGACCTCCGGGAATTGAAAGTATTGAGCTTGCTCGCGTTGTGGACAGAGGAATACGCGAGAGCAAAGCGATAGACTTCAAAAAACTCTGCATTAAGGAAGGCGAGCAGGCATGGATCGCGCTGATTGATATTGTGCCGCTCAACGCGTCTGGCAATCTCTTTGATGCGTTCGCTCTCGCGGCGCTTGTCGCCCTGCGCGAGACAAAATTTCCAGCGCTTGTCGATGGGAAAATCGATTATCATCAGAGTTCAGGAAAGCCCCTTAGCGTGGAGAAAAAACCTATCTCGGTTACCGTGCATAAGATCGGTGATATACTATTGATTGATCCGACACGGGAGGAAGAGCACTTATGCGAGGCTCGGCTTACGGTCACGTCCATGGATAATGATATACTGTGCGCCCTGCAGAAAGGAGGAGACGGACCCCTCACGGTTGATGAGATCAATGCAATGGTCACTCTCGCAATCGAGAAGGCCAGAGAGCTTAGAAAGCTGATTTGATAAAAATCGCCTGCCTGGGGCTACCCCAACTAAAGGGGCGCTGATCGGCGATTTTTAAAGGGCGCTCTGAAGAGCATGAGTTTCCATCAGATCTTTTGAGTGACAAAGTTTATAAATGCTATAGGAACTCTTCGCACTATGGAAAAAGAAATCAAGCTTACAAAGTATGAAAAAGCGCGGATGCTCGGAGCGCGCTCCATGCAGATTGCGATGGGAGCTCCGTTCCTCATCGACCTGGACGATGCCGCGCTGCAGAAGATCAATTACAATCCGATCGAGATTGCGAAGCTTGAGTACAGCAAGGGCGTAATTCCCTTATCTGTGAAAAGGCCCATGCCTATACGAAAGAAGAAATAAGAAAATATATTTAGGGGCAAGCTTAACACAAATCAAAAGAGATGATGATTTTTCTGCAAGTAGATTGGCTCATTGACACATTGCTAATACCCCCGGGCTTATGAGAAGTTTTCGGAGCGTGGCGGAAGAAATTTGCGAGCCGAGCATTTTTTCCGTTAAATTCCTGTTATGTCTCCCCACGACTTAAAGGAGGAGAGCGCAGCGGGGCAAAATCCGAAGGATTTTGAGTTCAGAAAATACTTTATTAAAATAGTTAGGGATTCGGGCTTTATTTCTTAGATTTTACCACAAAAATAATTGTCGGACTTATCCAAGTCAATTTGCTTCCAAAAAATAAATTTATTTTCTCAAGAATTCGATGAAAAGGAAAAGAAGCATAAGAATCTATGATATATCCTTCTGATCTGGAGATTATTTTTTTCCATTGGAAGTATGTCGTAAGGAATTCGTCCCCTCTCAAGCAATTAGATACATCGAATATGGTTGGCACTCCGAATACATATTTATCCGCAACTCTCAATCCCTCATTTATTGCCTCTTGAATTTCTTTTGTATTAAAATGTTCTAAACTTCCATGAGAAAAAATGATGTCAAAAGTTTGGTCTTTAAATGGAATCTTCACAAGAGAACCTTTTTTATACCGTACTCTAGAATTTGTTTTTTTATTAAGTGTCGAAGCTATTCTTAAAATTTCAGAATCTGTGTCTAATGCGAAGGTATTAAATCCGTTATTACCTAGCCATATTGCAAGGGCAGAAGTTCCACAACCAGCTTCAAGAACTTTACCTTTTTTTGGAGAATGTTTGATAATTGTATCAATAATTTTATTCCATTTCATTCGTTTATTAAGAACATATTTTTCAGCATCAAAATCTCTATCGAAAATTTTAGAGTATCTTATTTTCCAGGGAATTATTTTTCTGGTTTTATGTCCAAATAATGCTCTTTTTATTACGATAGATAATGCCCAATTTTTTAATTGAATTTTTTCTTTGGTCATAAACACATGAAAGCCTGAATCCCTTATAAATCTTAAGTTTTTTCTGAATTAGACATAACATCGGAATTTAACGAAGTTTATTTTTCAGAGATGGGCGAGGCTGAGGCAACC
>CAZHJH010000063.1:5908-8112 GCA_964533475.1 uncultured Methanosarcinales archaeon | reverse complement strand
CCGCCTGCAACAAGCCATGCCCAGAAGGGGATTTCCATGTTACCTCTCCTTGGTTATTGTTGTAACGCCGTTCATGTACGGAACAAGCGCTTTGGGTACTGTGACGGAGCCGTCTTTATTTTGGTAATTCTCGAGAATTGCGACCATCGCGCGGGACGTTGCGAGCACGGTGTTGTTAAGCGTATGCGCATAATACTTTTTTTGCCCATCCGAGATTTTGATATTTAACCTTCGTGCCTGCGCGGCTTCCATGTTCGTGAGCGAGCCAACTTCAAAGTACTCTTGCTTGCGTGGGCTCCATGCCTCTACATCGCAGCTTTTCGCCTTCAGATCACCAAGATCACCGGAACAGCATTCCAGGACTCGAATGGGAAGTTCCAGGCCTTTGAACACGTTGACAGTGTGTTGAAGCATCTCATCATACAATGCATAGCTATCTTCGGGCTCGCATATGACGACCATTTCCTGCTTGTTGAATTGATGCGTCCTAAAAAGCCCCTTCTCATCTAACCCATGGCTACCAACTTCTTTGCGGAAGCACGGGCTGAATCCAGTAATTTTTAGGGGAAGCTGCTTTTTTTCCATGGTTTTGCCTATGAACATACCTATGAGGGGATGCTCGCTTGTTGCGATGAGATAAAGGTCTTCTCCTTCAATCTTGTATGCCATCGCATTGATTTCCGCAGCGGAATATACTCCAGTAAGGATATGCTCCCGGATCATCCACGGCGGCTCAATGTACGCATAGCCTTGCTTTATCATGTAATCGCGCGCGTAATTAATCAGCGCCATATTGAGCAGCGCTAGTTTTCCTTTGAGGAAATAGAATCCTTTTCCAGAGGTTTCCGCAGATGCGTCAAAATCCGCAATGCTGAGTTCTTCTGCAAGTTCCGCGTGGTTTTTTACGGGAAAGCTGAATTTCTTTGGCGTTCCATATTTTGCTCGTTCAACATTGTCCTTCGCATCTTTTCCTATAGGCACGCTCTCGTGGATCATATTCGGTATTGCGAAGAGGCAGCGCTGGATAGTATCTTGAAGCTTTTTCTGCTCATCTTCGAGCGCCCTAATCTTCTCCGGAATCTCTTTTGCTTCCTTCAGGAGTTTTTCCGCGGGCTTTCCCGCTTTTTTCGCCGCGTTAATCTCTTCGCTCACTTTGTTTCTGCGTGCCCGCAGTGCCTGAGATTCCTGCATGAGATCCCTGTTGCGCTTATCCGCGTTGACGAGTTCATCTACAAGTTTGAGTTTGTCATTCTGAAACTTCTTCCGGATATTCTCTTTTACTGCATCCGGATTTTCGCGTATGAACTTGATGTCGAGCATACTTCCTTGGATATGAAGTTAATATTTAAATTTACTCATTCAACACACCTTTAATTTCCTTCAAGACCCTAAGTTTTCTCTTTAGACCCCGTATTTGATCACGCCCAAGGAGTCCGTACTTTTTGCCGAAGAGTATTGCGCTGCCCAGATAAAATGGATCTCGGGATCCCATCCAGTTCGACACATGCCTCCGAAGTGCCTTATTCAGCCAGCCCTTGCTTGGGTCAATGCCAAATGTGTTCACGGCATACTCAATTCTTTTCGGTAAGCATGCAACGCTTTCAATCTCGTTTTTGAGGGATGCTTCCCTCAGAGCTCGGAATTGAGGATCAGCCCCCAGATATTCCAATCCCAAGATTGCTACAAAATCTTCTCCATGCCCTTCCCGCAATTCTCCTTCACAAGCTACAAATTCTTCAAGTGCGCGTAGTACAACTTCTTTAGGGAGGCCAACAGAAGGAATTTTGCACAATTCATCGATTACTCTTAAGTTCATTCGAGGGTTGCCGCTCCCTTCTAAAAGTCGAAGGACTCGAGATGCAATCTCAGCCCCATTAAGATGCTCTCTCTGAATGAGGGAGTTCAGCTTTCCGCCGAGATCCTCCGCGTAATAATAGAGATGCTCAATACGGATACCCTCAGTATCCCCTGCAAAAAATTTGTCCAGATAAAATGCAACAGTTTCATTTCGTGGAATTCCTGTGCGTGCGGCCACATTAGAATACCCCGTGTCTTTAATCCTTCCTAAACAAAATCGAGATACTTCATGGGACAGTGGGTGAATTTTCTCCCTTCTGGTATCTCGCATCCTCATAAAGATGTTCGTGCGTTCCGATCCGGGGATCCCGTGTGTTTCCAGAAGTTCATCAATCGTTCGTATGTCT
>CAZHJH010000063.1:0-5898 GCA_964533475.1 uncultured Methanosarcinales archaeon | reverse complement strand
CGCTGACTTCAATATGTGAATAGAGCAATCCTTTTTTTGCAGCCTCTACATTGTAGGGGGCCCCAATCGCGTCAAATCTCCGCTTTAGCTTGAGAACCCGCCAGTCATCTGGTGCATACGGGCTACCAGCATAATGTCCTGTTCCATAACTTATTCCATCTCCAATGAGGAGCGTATTGGCATATGCTCTTGCTAAATCAGAACGACCGGCGAACTGATATGCTCGGATTTTTTCAACACCACACATGTCTTGCGCAAGGGCAAGAGCCTCCTGTCTTTTTTCAGGGGATTTGAATGTTTTCATATTATCACCACTAGTTAGGAGTATATAGATTATATTTAAATTATTCCACCCACCAAGTGAGGTGTAGTCGCATACTTTTATATAGGAACATGATTTCTGGGTATGCATGCAGGAGAGTCTGTTAGAAGAAATCGGCCTGACAAAGGGAGAAATCAAAGTATATCTTACACTCTTAAAACTGGGAGAAACAACCACGGGCAAAATCATAGAGGATGCACAAATCTCATCCGGAAAGATTTACGAGATTCTTGATAAGCTTATCAAAAAGGGGTTGGTCGGCTTCATTATTAAGGAAAAAACAAAACATTTTACGGCAGCCTCTCCCCAGAGCATTCTTGAGTACGTTCAGCGTAAGGAAAATGAGCTGCAGCATAAAAAGCTGGAAATTGAGAAGGCGTTGCCGAGTTTGCTTGCGATTGGAAAATCCGCAAAAAATGAGTACGAAACACATCTGTATCTGGGATTCAAGGGTTTTGAAACCGCGATCTTCGACGCGCTTCATGAAGTTACTGGCAATGACACCGTGCTTGCCGTCGGCGTGACGGGGAAAAAATCAAAAACATTCAACCTGCTTTGGCAGCGCTGGCATAAAGAGCGAGTGAGAAGAAAAATCAAGTGCCGTATCCTTGTCACGGAGCTGGAAACAGGGTATCATAGAACTCTTAAGCGTATGAAATACACGGAAGTGAGGCATCTTAAGGGAATCACACCGGCTGCAATGGATGTGGTGGGTGATAAGGTGTTGATCTTGACGCATGGGGAAGATCCTTCATGCCTTGTCATTAAGCATCGTGATATACGGCAGTCCATAGTAACTTTCTTTCAGACGATGTGGAATCACGCAAAATAAAGTATGAATTGGAGAAAGATTTATATAATACTAGTAATACTTGTAATACCATGACCACAAAAACCATAAAAGGGATATCGGATGACGACTGGCGGGACTTCAAAACCATTGCCGTGCGTTCAAACCTTAGCATGGGTGAGCTCTTCAAAACCATGCTCAGGACATACAATAGAGAGAAAGATGAGTTCTGGAAAAAATTATTCTCTCATCCTCCTCTGTTAACAGAGAACGAAGCCAAGGACATGGAGAAACATATGGCCTGGCGCAAGGAGAGGGGTTTCAGAAAGCATGATTTTGGTATATGACACGAATATTTTGATTGATCTTTCCAGGAATGTTCCGGAAACAACAAGAATCATTCAATCTCTCCAAAAACAGTATCCAGCTCCTGCGCATATCACCATTGTGACTTATACAGAATTCCTTATTGGTATAATTGAGCGCAGAAGGAATCAACAGCAGTTACTGGATTTTCTCGCATCGTTTCCACTGATTAATACAACAAGAATAACTGGAAATGTGATGGCCGCTTTAACGTACAGCTATGCCAGAAAAGGAAAAATCTTATCTTATGCTGATCTGTTAATAGCCTCGCTCATCATTGAGAATGAAATGATGCTTGTTACAAAAGACGCAGACTTCAATCACATTGAAGAGCTGAAGAAGATTGTGGTTTAGGCACCCCTCATGCTTAGAACTCTAGAGTTATGCATACTTAGTATGCAATAATAAGATAAAATACACAAAAGTATTTAAATAGTCATCATTAATATGCTATAATATGTAGCATGAAAGAGCGCATTACCGTTTCCGTTGACAAAAAATTTCTCGATTGGTTAGACAGAAGAGTCCAGGATCGGACATTCGCGAATCGAAGCCATGGTTTTGAATTTCTAATAATGAGGGATGATGAAGAAACGAATCACAATAACCATTGATAAGAAGATTCTTTTGGTGCTCGATAAAAAAGTAGAGGCCAAGCTTTTCGGTAGCAGGTCTCATGGCCTTGAAGTGCTCATAAAGCAGAGGATGCAGCATGAATCTTGATAAAAAACTCTTTGGGATTCCTGTACTCTATCTCATATTTGGAGCGCTCATCCTCGGCTTGATGTTCCTCGGAGCTCAGGGCCCGGGTATTGTTGGCTTGTTCGTAGCTGATGAGAACACGGCAT
This sequence comes from uncultured Methanosarcinales archaeon, assembly GCA_964533475.1. Classification (GTDB taxonomy): domain Archaea; phylum Nanobdellota; class Nanobdellia; order Woesearchaeales; family JAGVYU01; genus JAGVYU01. The sequence continues at coordinate 3,572 of CAZHJH010000063.1, read as the reverse complement.
CGCTCACGATTAACCAGACATTTAACGTCTCTGATGAAATGGGCATTGAGCTTGATTACGCGCCAACATCCGTCAGGCTTACAGGATCATTAACGATATGGAGCAACGGATCCGCGAAAGTCTATCTGGAAACTGAAGACGCGGTATACCTTATCCTCGATGAGGCATATGTGGAAGAGAAAGGCATTAGCTCAATCACGGCATTCGCTGCCAAGGATGTGAGTAAAGGAAAGGGAAAAAAGAACAAGACTGAAATAATAGATGACGGAGAAGATGAAATTGGAAATGTAACAAATGAAACCATTGCCCTTAATGAAACAATCGAGATAAATGAGACGGTGACTAATCTCACTGAAACGAATGAAACGGAAGAGATCATCGACCTTAATGAAACCATTTTGTTGAACGAATCGCTCATCAATGAAACGATTGAAATCTTTAATGAGACAAATGAGACCGTTGAATCGAATGAAACAATTTCACTGAATGTGACCATAACAAACTTCACCGCAATCTGCAGGGAAACGTGCGCCCTCACAAATGTTACGCAGAACTTCACGCTCAAGATTGAGCTTGTGAACGCAAGCATCTACATAGAGGATCTCGGCTATACGTATGCAAGGCCAGAAGTAAACAACGTGCCTCAATACACCGCTATCCAAAACATTACCATGGATAAAAACACGAACCTCATCATAAACCTGAGCCAATACTTCACAGACTTGGATGGCGACCCTCTCTTATTCTCGGCAACGGACTCTGAAAACCTCACCGTATACTTAGTTGATGCGGAGGCAAAGCTCGTTCCAAAAACAAACTTCACGGGAGAAGCCGATGTGAGCTTCGCCGCGTTTGATGGCATCAACTCAACACTCACAGACCCAGTCAGGGTCATTGTAGCGGATCGCGCGTTGAATAAGTCCATCGCAACAGTCCAAATCCTCGCTGAGATCGGAAAACCCGTGAGATGGGTGAAGAATGTGAAGGTGAATCAAAGCATCGTTAACCTCACCGTAAACATAAGCGCAATCGCCACGAACATCTCCGTGAGAGAGGTGATCGGAGAGCAGGAGTTTGACATTGCTCCAGAAAGGGTGATGATTAAGATTAATGACACAATCACGCCGCTTGAGCAAGTTCCCTCAAACACCCCCGTGGGTGGGGTTACTGGAAATGTGATCGCGGTTCCTGAACCAACGGGATGGCTCGCGCGGACATTGGGGCTTGCGGGAATTACGGGCCGTGCTATTCAGGATGTGCCTCAGGAGTTCATGAATACGTCAGTGAACGTTACGTTTGAAAATGAAGCCGAGGTCATTATTGAAGAGAACGTGACTCAGGTGATAGTTGAGTACTATACCGAGGGACCACAGGCGATCGAGGAGAACATTACGGACACGCAGATGCGATTAACGGTTACCTCAGATATCCCGTATCAGAATATCCTCACGTATCGCGATATTCGTGAAGCGCCCCCGGAATTGATCAGAGTGCTGTGGTACGTGAATGAGTCAGAGTACAGATTTTACGAAGGGCTTTCCCTGATTGATGATTACAATAACTCTCTGAATATGTCATCTGAGCAGAATGTCACTCTTGACATCACGTCACGTCCAGAATTCCTCGTGACGTTTTATGATAATAACAACAATAGCCTAATTGATCAAGTGAGCTGGATCACTCCTCACTTGTCAAATCAGACGTTTGACATTAACCTCAGCGTCTTGGATGTCCAAAGCTATCCGGTCATTGGAGGAAATTGGACGACGCGCTTCCTCACGTTAGGAACAGCGAACTTGTCCATAACCGGATATAATCAAACAACGTTCACGGAGATGGCCACGGATACGCTTGAAACTGAAGATGATCTCAAGGCATTGAGAATCGAGTGCGGAAATGTCACGCTGTTTAACTCCGCGCAAAGTATCTTCAATGAATCCGTGCATCTTATCCTCCCCGATAATTCCACAATTCCATATGCCCAGGCTATCAATACATCGACGGTAATGCAGGGCATCCGCCTTGTGAACTACAGCTGCGCGTATACGGGTTATCACACCGTGCAAGTCCTTACGCCAGGAGTCCATAACCAGCTCTTTACGTTTGGCAACGTGTCCGCATTCGCGAATAACCTCGCGCAGTATGCACCTGTTCCAGACATTATCCGCTTCGCGGATGGCAATTTGACGAATACCGTGTTTTTCTTGAGGTAATTAGATTTTCTTTGGGTGTAAGATTATTTTGGCCAGTCCTTCTTGGCGGCCTCGACTCGCTACGCTCGTCGTCGGATCCACGGAAAAACTGATGTTTTTCCTAGACGCGCTCGGCTTTGCCTCAGCGTCCACCCCGTAAGGGACACGGAAAATCGCAGATTTTCCTAGTTGCGCTCGCTTCGCTCGGCAACCAACCCATGATCCGACCGGCGCCAAGGACTGGCGGAAACCCTTTCTTATGTTGGATTTTACGCCATAAAAACGGGCAAACATTTATATATAAGCAGTATCACTTATAGTATAACTACAGTTAATATTATCAATAAAATGCATAAAAACGATAGAAAATATAAGAGTTGTATAAGTTATTATACTTATACTATGGGTGCTTGAGTGCTTACAAAGAAGGAAATCCAGGTCCTTGAACTCGTAAAACAGGGTTTGATCCAGGAAGAAATAGCAAAACGCCTCAAGATTTCGCAGCCCGCGGTTTCCAATTTCTACAACAACGCGCGCAGAAAGATCAGAGAGGCAAAATCCGTTCTCAGTATTGCGAAGGAGATGAAGCTTGATGAGGAATAAGAAGATCATCGTCAGGGCAATCATTTTCCTACTTGCCGTGCTGTTCACAAGCGCGATCGCGAATACGCAAGTTAGCGTTCCCACATTCATCAGTTATCAAGGTAAATTGACAAACAGCTCGAATGGCGATCCAATCACAACGGCATCGTTGAAGGTGAATATCACCTCCCTAAACAACCTCAGCGATGTCGTGTGGAATTTCACGTTTAACAATGCCGTCGACCAATACGGCATCTTTGATTTGGTGCTGGGAAGAAATGCGACGTTAAACCTGATTCCAGGAAGAGATTATCAGCTTGTCGTTATGGTTGACTTAGGGAGCGCAACGCATATTACTGATGATGTGGTGTATGGAGATCTCTCACCAGCAGGTGATACGATCGTCGTTAACGGCGGAGGCCCAAGCGATGCCTCCGAATTGCTCACGACGGACAATATTACTACCGTACAGGCTAAGCTCAATACGCTCACGACAAACATCTCTAATTTGGATGCGAGAATCTCTGCTTTGAATACTACGGGACTCACAATTGCTGTGCAGAATGACACGGACGTCAAGTTCGTGAACGCTTCCATTAGCAAAAACCTGAGCGTTTCTGGGGAAGTGTATGTTGGCGGGGGGTATGGAAGCACGGGAATTTCGATGTACGCGAATGGCAGTACAAGTATGAATGGAAACCTTAGAGTTGATGGGGACATTTACGGTAATGGAGCAGATATTGCCGAGCGTTTTGAGCATAATGACGCGACGCTCGCTCCCGGAGATCTCGTGATTGT
>CAZHJH010000062.1:911-8183 GCA_964533475.1 uncultured Methanosarcinales archaeon | reverse complement strand
GCCTTCAATGTCGGGGATCTGCGTCGCGGTGAAAGCGATGATTTCGTAGGCCGCATTATCCCGATAAACGACGTTGAAGTTATGAAAATCTCTTCCAGCGGCGCCGCAGATGATCACTTTCTTTTTTGCGATGTGCTCCATTGCCGCGATAAGCTTTGTGCCCTGCGCTTTCGTCGTATGCTCTATGACATCAGATGCGATGACGGCATCAAACGATTTTTCTTTGAATCGTTTTCCTACATCGAGTATATTCATGCGGTAGTAGCGCGCATGGATACTCTTGCGCTGGCTCGCCGTTATGCTTGCACCGTGTGCGTCTATCCCGACAGCATATACTTTTTTTGAGAATCTCTGAATAGGAGAGTCTCTACCGCAACCTACATCGAGGATGCTTGCGCACCCCCTGCACGCATTCTGGAGATTCCGAGGATAGCCCGGGACTATGGCTCTGTAAACGGCCTTAAGCAATTTTTCCATACTGCCTCCTTTCTCTCCTGATTAATATGGCTGTCGGTGTCATCCAGGAATCTATAACGAATCATATCGCTATAACATATAAATCACAAAACCGATAATTTTAAATAGTAGTATATTTAACAATACCCCAATATACATTTTCGTATACTAGAGGTTTGGCGGGAAGCCTTCGAGCGCAAGCGCAGTGACTACAGTGAGGCACAATGCTAGAATCAACACTCATATCCCTCGGCGTTCTCTTCTTATTCGTAATCATCGGTGGTTTAATCGCATCACCGTTCAGGCAGCCAGCCGTCATCGGCCTGCTTCTTGTAGGCGCTCTCATCGGCCCGAATGCAGCGAATCTACTCCATGACCCGGAGATGATGGCGCTCATGGCGGAGCTGGGCGCGATCCTCCTCCTCTTTGTTATTGGCCTTGAATTTGTCATTCCAAAGCTTATCAAGATAGGCTTTAAGGCCGTGATGCTTGGAATTCTAAAAGTAGGCATTGTCCTGTTCATGACGTTCCAGGTATGCCTGCTCCTCGGCATGGATCCCCTCACCGCTATCGTTATAGGAATTATCCTTTCACTCTCAAGCACTGTCGTTATTGTGAAAATCCTTGAGTCAAAAAACCTGTATAAGCGCGAGGAAATGCCCCTGCTTATTGGCATTCTCCTCATTGAGGACATCTTTGCAGTAATCGTCCTCACATTCCTTGCGGGGGCAACGCAGGAGACAAGCATCCTCGCTCTTTTTGACAAGCTCGTGATCGCAATGACTGTGCTTACGCTCGCGTATCTGCTGCTCCTCAAGTACGCGAAACATATCATCGCATGGTTCCTGAGGCATGCGGGAGATGACGCTGTTCCGTACATCGCGTTGAGCATATGCGCGCTTATGAGTGCGCTCGCGCATTTCATGGGCCTCACGCCGAGCATCGGCGCGTTCCTCGCGGGCAGCGTCGTGGCATCGCTCCCCACCGCCAAAGTGTTTGAGCACGCGCTCAAGCCATTCACGGGGATGTTCTCCAGCCTGTTTTTCATATCTGTGGGCACGATGGTGAATTTTGGAGTTATCAGGGAGTACGTCATGCTCATTGTGATTCTTGTGGCAGTGATCATCATCTCACGATTTGTAGCAGTTGGCATGATTAGCTATCTCTTCGCGAATTTCGGCAAGGAGCAAACAATCTTCAGCAGCCTCGCGATGATTTCCATAGGGGAATTTTCTTTGCTCATTGCGCAGGCGGCGAATCCGCTCGTGTCCGGCATGGACCTCGTATCGCTCTCTGCAGCCATTATATTCATCAGCGCGATCATCATGTCCTTTGTCATTACATCATATCTTAGCGTGTCCACAATGCTCGATTATAATAGTATCAAAAATATCTTCAACAAGCCGAGAAGCTTGTCAAAGTATGTAAAAGTCCTTTTCGATGAGGTGGATACGGAGAATTCGTACAGCGTGAAGTTCAAGAGGCTCTCCATGCGGGTGATCACATTGCTCTTCATCATTGTTTTTGCCATTATAGGCTGGCGAAGGGTCGTGCTCTTTGCGCAACCGTACTCGATCTGGTATACCATAGCGGCGAGCATCGTGTGCGCATCAATCCTTGTCCTGTTGGCACTGCGTACATATAAGGCGGCCAAAGAGGCGAAGGACACACTTGTCATCATTCTAACGAACGCGGACTCGAACAGGGATCTCCGGAAGAGCGACTTCATACTGAGAAGCCTGTTCATCGCGATAACACTCTTTTTTGTCGCACTGTACTCGCCATTCATCATTGTTGCGACGGGCATCTCCGCATGGTTTAATCTTATCCCATTATTCCTCCTGGCCGTATCGATCATCAGGATGCGCCGGGTGTTCAATATCGTGCACAACTTTTACGTCCAGAAAACAGGATTTCCCCAGTACAAACGGTTGAATCTCAAGGTGTAGCTTCACATTCGTGAGTGCTAAAGTTTATAAATAACGTCCCGTTTATCACGGCTGGCAAACCTTATGAAACACGTATTATATCTTGTAGCGATTGTAATCGTGACCGCATACGCGGCAGCACAGGACGATCAACTCAACACTTCAGTTGGCACAAATGTTTCTATTAGCGGAAATGACACGCCGGAGAGCGCGAACGCGAGTATCGTGATTTCTCCCATCCAGGTCACGGATTTCACACTTGCGAGTTTCTCACCGCGCGAGGTGAACGTTGGAGATGCTCAGCTGAATATCCAGGTGCAGAACACGGGAACAACGGAGCTCAGGAATATCCTCGCATTCGTTGCTGCAAAGGACTTCTCGACATATGACATCACACCTATTGACGTGCTCCGGCCGGGAGAGAAATCGTATGTTCTTGTTTCGGGAAATTTTAAGCGCTCGGGCCCCCTCACGCTGACCATTCGTATCAATGATAAGACATTCCTTCAAAATATTGTCGTTCTTGACCCTAACGCGGAGGAAGCTGCCCAGAAGCTCAAGGAAATGGAGGAGCAGGAAGCTCAGCGCAGGCAACTCTTGGATGAGGTCTCTGCTTCATTTACGGAACTCCAATCCAACTATACGATGCTCGAAAAGGATTTGCAGGCCAAAAAAGCGGGCAAGTATAGTGTGGCAGAGGTTAACCTTGCTGATTTGAAAACATTCCTCCGCAATACCCAATCAAGCCTCGTTATCGGGGATGCTGATCAGGCGAAAGCGAGTTACACGCTCGCGATATCTGAATACAATGACCAAAAGGCGAGGCTCGACGCAGCCCAACCGATTAAACGCTCAATCATGAATGTGTTGCAGGACAATGCGCTCGTCATCTCAACGATTGCCGGAGCGATCATCGCGATATTCACACTGTTTGAGGTAGTGAAGAGCAAGAAGGACGCGTTATACAAAAAGATAAAAGAAGTCAAAGTTGACAAGGACACGAAAATCGTTGTGAAGCAGAAAAAAGGAAAGAAAGAATAGCTATTTATATGAGTTCTTTGCAATGGTAACGCTATGAAGACGTACACGATTGCGCTTGCCGTCATCAAATATCGAAGCAGGTACCTTATTGCGAAGCATCCGGACCGCAGATTGAATCCGGGACGATGGGAGTTCTTGTATGCAATGATTGGAGGAGAGGAACCCGCCGAGGACGCGGTGCTCAATCTCGTTTTGCAGAAGACGGGATTAAAAGGCAAAGTCACAAAGTCGTCTGATCCCTATGTCATTAAGACAGATGTCAACCGCTGGATTGTCATCCCCTTCATCGTGGAAATGTTTTCTGACAAGCTGAAAGCGGATCCATCATACGCTGAGATGAAATGGGTCTCCGTAAGTGAGCTCGAGGAGTATGAGGACATTGTTGATGTCGAGATGCTTAAGAAGAAGGGTTTGCTTTAGCTCTCCGATCAAGCTCGTTGTGGATAATTACTGAACATTGCGATGCGAAGAGCATTTTAGGGCCCAGAGAGATGCGTTCTGCGTTGAGGGTTTTCATGAGCTTCTCCGTTTTTTCTGGCAATCCTCCGATATCTCCGAAGACGAATACCGGCTCGTCAACAAAACGCGATGAACGAACATCAACCCCGCGCTTGTGCAGATAATACAGCCTGCCCGCGTACTGCTTCACGAGTGTTTCAAAGGGCTCTTTCGCGACGATAATGCCGGGAGACAATTGGCGTTGCTCATGGAGCAGGATTCCGGACGATTTGGCGAGCGCGTCCTGGATTGTTTTTGCGACAGACCGTTCATCGTATGAAAATGTTGTGAGTTTGCTGCCATCAATCGTGATGAGCCTTGGCGGGTCTTTTGGCCCGTTCAGCACAACGTGCATGATCGTGTCATTGCGTATCCCTTGAGATACGTAGAGCGTATTTGTTATCGTGCGGCATACGGTATCGAGCTTTCCCGCTCCAGGAAGATCATCGAGCGAGAATTCAGGTGTCGTCTTTCCATGCAGCGCGAGAAGGATGAATGTTCTCATGGGCGTGGTATCGAGCACTGGTATAAAACGCTAGCGTTTTTTGAAGAGCGCGATCTCGTGCATGACGCCCTGCGTCGGCATCGTTATTGCCACATTGTAGAATAAGCGGTGGTACGATATTGGCCTAACGGTTCTCGGCTCTTCAAGTTTGTGCAGGAAAATCAGTGAAACGCAGTATCTCCCAAGTCCGCTGATGAGAAAAATCGTATAGTAGCTTGAGAGCAAAATTGCGGGAAGGCTCGCTATGAGGCCTCCTGCGATTCCTCCAATGAAGATCATGGAGCCATTAATTACGTTATAATACGCCACGCATCTCGCGCGTTTGGATGGCTGTACGGTGTCAAAGATGTAATTGAATGCCGCTATTTCGAATCCAGCCCATACAAATCCCGCATAGACTTGGATCGCGAGAAGATACCAGAGCGAGGATGAAAACAGCCAAAGCAGGGGAGTAAGAGGCATGAGAAATCCCGCGAGCGTGAGCACTTTCTTCCTGCCAAAGCGGTCAGAGGCTTTTCCCCAGAGGGGCATGACGAGGATTTTGACGAGAAGGCTCGCACAATTGACAAGTGTGAACGTGACGTAGCTGAATTTGAGATCATAGAGCATATATGCGGTGAAAAAAGGAGCTGAGAGGAATACAAAAAAGTTCATCGCGGCCATGAACAGCACGAAATGGCCAAAATTGGTTTCTCTCGCGCGCTTTACGAAATCCATGAACGAAAACTGCGCTGCTTTGCTGAGCCGGTATCTTGGATGATATTGCTTGCTTAAATAAACCCATGAGAACAGTCTGGAGATCATTGCGAGCATGAAGATGATGGCAAAACCGATATATTTGTTAACGGATGAATATTGAAGGATCATCCCGGCAAGGAAGAACGCGATGAGCGTAACACTCCCCGCTATCCTGTTTCTTCTGCCAAAGTATGTTCCCCTCTTTTTTTCGTCAACTAAATCGCCCATCCAACTATTCCACGCGGGATCCAGAATGAGCCCGAAGATCCAATAGAGGCAGACGAAGAAAATCAGGTGATACATTCTGAGCTCTCCCAAAAGATAGACAAGGCTTATGGGGATGAACATGAGCGCTTGCAGCAGCACTCCGTACAGAATGAATGTTTTGCGGCTCTTGAACAACGCTATGAATCTATTTGAGAGCAGTTGAACAATGCTGCCAAGCGTTTGAGGCAAACTTCCGAGAATGCCAAGCTGAAGATTTGACGCTTGGAGAAAAACCGCGAATGCTGAGAAAAAGCTTTCACCGAATCCGACCATTGCGGAGTAAAATGCGCCATCGATTATAGAATATTTAAGGCTCTTCTTGACTTTGTCATCCATGCCCGGATTCAAATACCAATCCTTTTTAAACTTACCTTTTACGCTACCCCCGTATAAGGCTGCGTATCCGCAATTATAAGCAGTATTAACATTTACAGATTGGCAAACGAAATATTTATATTATTGCAGATTTACGCGGCGAGATGAGGTGACGTCATGAAAAGGCCGCATAAGAAGAGCAAGGATGAAGAGGAATTGGATTTTGATGATGGCATGATAGAAGAAGATGATGATGATCGTTCGTGATCCCGCTTGGGATCATATCCCAAGCACCTGTTTCTTTAGCTAAATGTTTTTAAACCGATACGGAGTTTACATTGAGATGAGCGCTCAAGACGGGAGGATGATACTGTGGGGAACGGATATTGATGATGTGCAGTATCCAACGAGAGAGGGTTTTATTCAATTTTGCCAGGCACAGAAAGGTTCTACTGCTTCACTAAAAAACCTGAGAATGTATCATATCGAACAGGCTTTGGGAATTTCATACAAGGAATTAAAGCAGTGGTTTGAGGAGTATTATACGACACCTATGTTCCATGCGCTCCGGCCGTATGATGACGCTCAGCGCATTATTCAGCTGTTGCTTGGAAGGGGAGAGGGCATTGTGACGACCGCCCGGCCCGATCATCTCAGGCATAAAACCTATGAAGCATTGGAGCGGGATTTTGGCAGCCGGGTGTTTTCCGGAGTTTACTTTACAAATGACCACGACAATAATCCTGGTGCCCAGACTAAAGTGAAGCTCTGCCAGGAACTTGGCGTTACGCTTTTTTTAGAAGATAATCTTCGCATCGCATTGGAATGTGCTGGCGCAGGGATCGAGGTGTTTTTGATAGATCAGCCCTGGAATCAAACAGACCAAGAACTCCCGGAAAATATCCACAGAGTAAAATCATTAACGCATGCGTACGAGAGCATGAACGGCCATCACTAAGATTATTCTGGCAGCGTGCATCCAGTTTTCGACGCGAGCGTTTCAAACGATGCCTCTCCTTCTACACGTGAACCATCGCCAAACACCCATGTGGGATATCCAGTAATCCCCGCTTCACGGCATTGTGGAGTTTGTCCTGCGTTTTGAGGCAGTGAACATTCAACATACGTGACATATTTCCAGCTGCCGCCAAACTCTTCCTTTTGGTTAATGCAGTGAGGGCACCAGTACGCTCCATACATCGCAGCGCCCTTTTCCGTCAGGCATTCTGAGAACGTGTCATAGTTTTTGCCGCCACATCCTATCAGAAACAACAATGCAAATACAAAAAATATTTTTTTCATATGGCGTGAGAATAACACCCCTTTAAGAATCTTATGTAATCTCCGGGGGCAAGATGGCGGACGCTGGCGCAGAAATCGATAGGAAGTGCTGCTACCTCAATTGAACGGGGGCAGGTTGATCGTGTTTAACACTATTATAAAACATTTCCAGCGTGTTTTGCGGATGGGCTGTTCTGTTGTGCGGGACTGGCCAGCATCCATTAATATGGATAAGATTGGATA
>CAZHJH010000062.1:0-901 GCA_964533475.1 uncultured Methanosarcinales archaeon | reverse complement strand
CCCCACCACAATCCTGGAAGAGGTTCCGCATCTTCCACAAGCAGACAGCAGATCTCATGAGGTAGCGCAGTTTCATCCGAGAGCATGCTAATTCTTTGTCTCCTGCCGTAGTGAGAGTTCATAAACACTGCAAGTTTTTGAGCCCAAGCGATTACATCTTCCTTTATAGGAGTATCAGTATATTGATAAGGGATAATGAGCTCTGTTAAGAATCTCGGTTTTGGAGATCTTGTCATAATGTAGGTTTCATGAGCGGTCTCATTCCACAGTATGCTCTCTTCATCCAAGCTGATAGGATCCTGTGCAAGCAATCGTTCTGCGTGATGTGAAAGGCCATAGCGTACCATCTGGTCCGCCACGTAATGTGCAAGGACCGGACCGTTTACTGGATCTGATTCTAAGAATTGCCTGAACTCTCCATGACATTGGTTGCCTGAACGCGAAGTCGCAAGTTGCTTGTAAACCCCTTCGAGAATTCTTGCCCGTTCAGAAGCTCGTGCTTTCTTCAGTTTTCTTTCCAACTGAGATATTGCATCCATACTCTAAAGGAATGATAGTGTCTTTATAAACTTATCTTTTTGTAGTGTCTATTGAGTAGTAAATAATAGGATTGGAGCGGTTGGAATGACGTGAGACTCTCATTTATCGTATCTTGTTGGTTTCATCATCAGTCCATCATTTTCAAGAATTTTTAATCATCTCTGCTGCGCGCTATATCCCTATAGCATCACTATCCCTATTAATCAAAGAGATTGAAGGAGAGTCATTCCCGTTATGTAATCTCCGGGGGTCCGGGAGCGCCAGAGAGCGGAGTTCTCCTCCTGTGATGGAGCTGGTGGAGGTACATGATCTCTTCACTTTTCAGTCCAAAATACGGGTTTAGGGCTTTTTGCATGGTTCA
>CAZHJH010000061.1:7267-8225 GCA_964533475.1 uncultured Methanosarcinales archaeon | reverse complement strand
GTCGATGAGTATGGTGGAAGGTTACGGTGCAGCGCGGATGTCGACATTGACATCATCAAAGCATGCATTGAGGATCAACGCATCGTACTCGCGATACAGAACCAGCGCGGGACCGCGCTGCGGAATGATAACTTCTTTGTGCGCGTATATCAGGAACAGGAGATCGTATTGCAGCCTGTTGCTCTTTCAAATCTCGGTTCAGGAGAAATCAAGAATGTGCAGGCGCGGTACGACGCAGTAAAGGGTGTAGTTTCCGGAGTCTCCCTCATTCCCGTGCTGGAGACGCAGCGCAGCGAGATTCTGTGCATGGACAATGAGAAGATTGTTGCTCCACAGCCCTGTTCACAGTAATCTTTATATAGTACTAATATAAACTAATTCTATAATAATATAGTTATAATAAATGTTTATTTAGTACTAACATGGTGAAGGTTGTCGTGAACAATGGGCAGTACAAGATCACGATACCTAAAGAGCTCGCTCTTGAGAAAGGATGGACGGCGAAAACACGCCTGAAATTCGTCGAGGATGCGGAAGGCAACATCCTTATAAAAGAGGTAAAGATTGGCAAACCCAAGTAAAACCCTTAGCTTGTCCATAGTATGGATGCTGTTACAAGCGTTCTTTTTGTACGCTGAGCCCTCTTCTCCGTCTGCGGGTTTTGCTCCCGAACTCACGTCCACGGGATTGTTTGGAAAGATCGCCACAATTGACATGGAATCGTCTCGTGAGGTCACCCAACGACTCCTTGTCCCGGGAGAAGTTCTGAGCCTTTCATCATCGACCGCATCACCCGGAGGATCATTGGTGTTAACGACAAATCCAGATTCAAACTACGGCATTAATCAATTCATAGACATTTATTCCGCGGACGGACGCATTCAAAAGGAATACATTCAGCTGCAAAACTGCATCCTCCTCATATGCAAGCAGGGGGAAACCATCACGTTTACCGTTC
>CAZHJH010000061.1:0-7257 GCA_964533475.1 uncultured Methanosarcinales archaeon | reverse complement strand
TCCTGAATCATACTCTGGCGATTACTATTTCAACGTCTATAATTATGAAACGCAGGATTTTGAGCAATATTACTTTACCATAGTCCCCTCTCTCCTCAGCACGCCCGATCAAGTGCAAACAGCGCAGTATCCCTCACAACAAGAGTTTCAGAATGGAACGCCGTTCTGGTCTCCTGACTCGCCATTCAGACAGCAAATCCCGAACTGGCAGACCGCACAGCCTGTTGAGAACAGTTCGCTTATGATTCAAACGATTGATGATGTTTTAAAGGCGTATATGGATATAGGCGTCGGGACACGACGGTATCTTGTACTCTCCTACGATTTTCCTCTCCATGTGATCAATGAAACAAACACACCTCTTAAGAATGTGACATGTGCGCAGGCTGGCGACCCTCCTCCAATTCCGCCAGCGACATGCGAATCCTGGCACATCTTTAACAAAATCGTGGCCCCGAATAATAATCGCACAGCTGAGAACATTCCTATTCCTACGTGGGCATACCTCAGCGAGGGAGTTGACCCTAGCATGTGCATTGTTGATTATTCAACATATCAGGCGTATTGCCTTTTTGAAGCTTCTTATTATAATGGCGAGTATTATGCGAGCTCGGTTGATCGCCTCGACATTCGGGAACTTGGTTATCGCCCCGGTGCATTCACAGGAGTAGGGGGCTCTGGAATTTCTGGCGTTCAAATGCTCGTCCGGATGGATGAAGTTGCGTCAAATACAACACCCAGACAATTTCGGCGGATAGAACATCCGCTGCGCATTATTTCTCCCGTCGCGCGCTTGGGGCTCTATGTGCTTCCTGCGGCGAACGATGATGGAGCCCGCGATTGGAATGTCACGGAAGACGTCTATTACCCCAATGGAACATATCTCAGAACGCTGCGCCTTTTTCCACCGCCCGAAGGCGCTCGGCTTCAGCTTGATCCCTCTATCAATATTGACCAAACAGATCTATCCGAAGGCGCAAAGGTTATTGCACGAGCGCTGCAAGAGTATGGAGCGATTATTGTAGATGAAGGCAAAGGGTTTGCCGCACTGCTCCAAGACGCAGCTCCGGGTGATGATAGACAGGGATGGTGGTATGATACGCTTGAGCCAACCCCCGGCTCTTATTCTGCAGGGCATGTCCTCAGCCAGTTTCCAATCACTTCATACAGAGTAGTGCAAATGCCTTTGCCCATGCGTACGAGGGGAAACACGAGCTTTGATACTGACAAAGACGGTTGGAAATCAGTTGATTTTGCCGGGGTTTTGACAGACTGCAATGACTCGAATATCAATATCTATCCCGGAAGGGTTGAAGTCTGTGATGGGATTGATAACAACTGCGAGAATGGGATTGATGAGGGATGTAGTGTGTCGAGTTCCGTTGTGAAGCTCGGAAGCTACACTGTAACGCCAAGCGCAGACGATCTTGAAATCCAGAGTATAGCCGATGATTATGTGAACAACAAGAAAGTACAGATGGCTATCATTGAGGATTCTTCATCGAGCACGGACGGAAGAAGAAAGGCAAAGGCTCTTGCGGATGCGGCCCAGAGAAACAGCAAGCCCATGAAACTGCTGCTCTATAAAAATTGGCAGGGTAATATCCAAAGCTCAACAGCATCCGATCCAAGAACCGCGTTGTATGGAGAGTTGTACATTCAAAATACGCTGGGTAAATCACACTGGTTTTTAGACGAGCCTAACCGGCACTATTGGACCTCAGGAGCCAATTATGTTGTTATGGATCCCCGGGTTAATAATAATGTGACAAATCAAGGATGGCCCGTGCAATGGGCGACGGTTGGCCAGCAGCGCACAATAAACCTTCCATTGCCGCAAGGTGGCACTGTTTCATTTGACGGTTTGTTTGGAGATGACTTATGGCACAGTGGCACTGTAAAGACGGGAGGAGTCTGGCCCCCTGGATGGGATAAGTACATCTGGGAAACCGAAGTTCGGGCGGCTTTAGCAAAAATGGGTAATATTTCCAGCAGCCTGAGCCAAGAATTATGGTTTAATCTTGGAAGCGGCCACAAGGATCAGGATAAGACCGCGAGCGCAGGCACTTCGATCATACTGGAACCAACGTACTGGACATCGAGGGGGTATGATGGCCTTTGGGAGTACTGGATCTCACAGCCGGGCGTTTCAGGATTCATGGAAGAGGGCTTCGCGCAAAATATTGACAAAAAATGGCGCAGGGATTTGGAGCGCATGAAATTCTCAGAGAGTATTGGGAAAGGATATTTCGCGAACTGGTGGAGAGACAGGAATAATATTCCCGCCCTTGACACAGAGGACAAGCAGATCATGTTCTCCTTCGCGTCCTACCTGCTCGCAGCCAATGGCAGCTCATATTATGAGTATGGGGACAATGTGGACGATCCTAATCACAGGCTCTACGAATTCAGGGAGATTTTTAACGTCGGCGATGACCTCGGCCTACCGTTGGATACGTTCCGATGTTATGACGGAAACCATATAGAAACGACAGCAGTAGAACCGAGATACTGTAAAAGATTATTCACAAATGGAATGGTGATTGTCAACGCATACAGATTTCCCAATGCAACTACCGGAACCCCTACGGGAACAATTACTCTTGGTGGAAATTATAGCTCAATGGATGTCAACGGAAATCTTGGACTTCTCATAACAAACATTAATGTCTCCGGAATCAGTCAAGCCATTTTAGTCAAAAGTTCAGGGGGAAGCAATTGCACAGACCTTGACAGCGACGGCTACGGCAATCCAGGAAGCGCGAGCTGCACATATTCGCAAACGGACTGCAATGATAATGTTGCAGCCATTAATCCCGGAGCTGCAGAGATTTGCACAGATGGTATTGACAATAATTGCAATGGGGAAGCGGATTATGACAACAGTTCTGGGTTTCATGGAGACAGCGCGTGCCCCGTTGGCGTCACGAGTCTACGCATACCCACCCCAGTTTCTGAGAGCACTTTTTTTATCATGAATTGCACTTCAACTGTTGCAGGGGTGAACAGCATCGCCACGTATTTTGACAGGAATGATAATCTTGTAGCTGATGGCACTGAGGAATGCCCCTTTGTGAGCTGGTCCGGCATGAATGCGCAATTTAATTGCAGTGCAGGAACGTATAATTCGGCTACTTCAGGACTGCGGTACGGCCAATGCAATGTGGACATGGCGAAATCATATAATTCTACGGGAAGAGTCCTGAACACCACAGTGCTTCTGGATATCGTATGCACGGACGCCGATGGTGATGGCTATGGCGTTTGTCCAAACTGCAACACGACGAATGGATGCTCATTCAATGGCAATGATTGTAGTGACACAAATGCATCCGTGAATCCCGGGCAGACAACGGATGGATGCGATGGCATTGACACGGACTGCAACGGAACGATTGATGATAGCGCATTCTTTGACAGCTGCCAGCAGAAGTGTCAGGCGTTTGGATACAGCTGGAATGCTTCGCGTCCGGGAGCAAGTTATGATTGTTGTGGAGATGACACTGGAAGCCCAACGTATGAAGACACCCCCTATCAAAGCGGTGAAGCTATGTGCGACACGAGAGATAATGACTGTGACGCGTTGCTCGATGAGCCCCTCTACGGCTCTCCGCAGCCTGCGTGCAACGCATGCACGACTGGGACCAGTCTTTCCAATCATATTTCAATGTGGTATGCAAGCAGCATATCCGCAATGGATCTCATGCAAAGCATGGGAGATACATATCAATGTGGAGGATAAAAAAGGTGAGAACTATGAAAAAAATAATACTGTATTTGGGATTTGTTGTATTTTTAGCTGTATTTGTGTCTGCGGGAACCGTGACGAGATCATTTAACCACGATCCGACATATGCTTCCGGGCAAGTTGTCGTAACGCTGACTATTGATGTCGCCGCTGGAGAAAATTTCTATGTGATTGATGAAGTGTTCCCCTCCGGATTCACGGTCACAAACACGGGAGGAGCAAGCACGCTTACTGCGGGGCACTTAAAATGGGCGGTGTACTCAGGAGTTCAGGATACGACACTCAGCTACACGCTCAATGTGCCTGCGACAACCGGTAGCTATGCATTCTCAGGATCGTATGCGTTCCAGGGAGCTACCGCCACGAGCATTATTGGAGGGGACCCCTCGCTGCAAATCACAAGCTGTTCGGCGAGCACAGAAACATGTAATAACGCAGACAATGACTGTGATTACCTAGTGGATGAGGGATGCGACGATGACAATGATAACTATGCTGACAGTACTATGACATGCTCAGGCTCGTTCAGGGATGGCCTTGGAGTTGTGAGGCTTTGCTCGTCCTTTGGAGGAGACTGTGACGATAACAGCAACGCTCGCAATCCTGGAGCAACGGAGCTCTGTGATGCAATTGACCAAAACTGTGATGGCAATCCCTACAACGGATTCACGCAGGAGACATGTCAGGCGTATTGCGAGTCGCAAGGATACATGTGGAGCAATAACGGAGGAAACCTCAATTGTTGTGGTAACAACGTAAATGAGGATAGCCCATACCAGGCAACTGAAACTGCGTGCACGGATACCCGGGACAATGATTGCAATGGGCTGATTGACGTCAATGATGCTGCGTGTATCACGTGCGTGGACACGGACGGCGATGGGAGATTCGCCATATCCGCATTCTGTCCCAGCGGCACAGATTGTGACGATACACAAGCAACCGTGTATCCCGGAGCGCCTGAAATCTGCGACGGCAGGGATAATGATTGTGCAGGAGGCGTTCCTGTAAATGAGGCTGATTCGGACAGCGACTCATTCAGGGTGTGTCAGGGAGACTGCAGGGATACAGATGCTTTGACGTATCCCGGAGCGCAGGAGATCTGCACATCCACAAACTTTGATATCGACAATGACTGCGACAGCCTCGTGGATGAACCCATATTCGGACAGCCGCTCAACACAGGGCTGAGGGATTGCACGGTGCAATGCGCTGGAGATGTGCAGACGCTCGCGAGCATCGACTACTGGCACAACACCCAAATCGGCATGCTCGATATCCTGCAAGGCCTTGACTATTGGTACGTGTGCCCATGAAAACAGCAATTATTTTTTTTATTTTTTGCATCCTTGCAGCCAGCACAGCGTCAGCTGGAACTGTCACGAGAAGCCTGAGCAAGGATGTCGTGCAATACAATGAGATCGTCCATGTAACGCTGAGCGTTACCCTCGATCCGAATGAGCATTACTTTATCATCCGGGAGCACGTGCCCTCCGCTTTGCTCGTGACGGGGCAGGGAGCTGGAAGAGTGGACAGCACAAATCAGCTCAAGATCGCTAATCTTACGGCAAACACGAACACGGTGTACGATTATTATGTGCAGGTTCCGTCTGTTGCGGGAGCGTACACGGTTATTGGCACAGCGTTATTTCAAGACGATACGCTGGAAACAGGCACTCAAGGGAGTACAACGCTCAGAGTGGTTCCTCCCGACTGCACATACACCCCCGAGGTTTGCGACGGTGTGGACAATGACTGTGACGGCAGAATTGATTGTGGCCTCGCTGGATGTTCAACACCAATACTCATCAATGCCACGTCAATGTCGCTGCAAACGCTTGCGAATGGCGGTATCGTGCTCAGCAGTGTGCATGGAAGCATTATGTTTAATGATCCCTTCGCATTCACGTGCTCCGCAAATCTGAATACGCTCATCACATTTCAGAACAACCGCATAACGGTGAACACGGCAACACTTTTTGAATTCAGGAATAAGAGCGCACAGATTGGATTGTTCAATTTGACGATGCAAAATCCGCGCCCGCTCAAGGATGGATCGTTTTGTTCATCGTGTCAGGAGCTTAATTACAGCAATGGACGGTTCTATTATAACACGACGGGATTTTCAGAATACCGTGCTGAAGAAACTCCAACATGTTCAGACAGGATACAAAACCAGGGTGAGCAGGGAGTTGACTGTGGAGGACCATGTGAGGCATGTTCGCAGCAAGCAACACAAACGGTTCCAGGCACAAATAATGATGCGGTGTCCCCATGGCTGTATCGTATTCTTCATCCTGAAACTCAGGAGGAGCCACCTGAAGATGAACCTCTGCTACCAACACAGCCTGCAGTCACCTCATTATCCGTTAATGTAGATCCGATTGCGATGAATCTCTTTGATGAAGCGACAACAACGATCAGCATTGAGAATACGGGAAACACGGCCATAATAGAGCCATCCCTCTACATTGAAGTGCCCGCTGGATTCGCATGGGAGCTTTCTGAGGATCTCGGAACAATCTATCCTGGTGACCGCGCACAGGTCGAACTGCGGCTCTTTTCATCAGACCTGGATCTGGGGAATAGCAATCTTCTTGTTAAAGTCTCCCAAGGAGAAGCGCTCCTAGGACGGGATGAAGCCCCGATAACACTGTATAAGCCTTCAATCGAGGTAACTGGAACAACGCGGATGGACGATGGCAAACGCTATCTTGATGTTGTACTCACCATATCTCATGATGGGCCGGAGATAGACGACCTCATGATTGAGTTTAATCTCAACAAGGGAACATCGACAAAGATTGTTGACATCATCGGCGGATTCATACCCATTCAGGTGAGCGCTGGGCAGCCATTTGTCGCGGAGCGATCCTACCAGATTCCTCTGGACGCGTCCGGAGAGCACGAATTGAGAGCCGTCCTCTACAAGCGCAGCAGGGTGTATGAAGATTATAAAAAAACGATACAAATCTAAGAGGTGAAACTATGTACGTATTCGGATTCGACATTCCCATCGCGGAATTATTGGCGATATGCCTGCTCCTGATCCTGTTTGGAGTGATTTTTGTGCTGCTCGAGATCATCAAGCTGCGCAAACTCATCACGATGGAGAAGGAAGCAGTGACAAGGCTACCAACAGCAATGAAAGAGCTGGAGAGCTATATTAAAGCAAATGTGCAGAAGGGCACAGATACAAAGAAGATACAGAACGACCTTATACGCTCCGGATGGCCGAAGAATGTGGTTAAGGAGACGCTGGGAAAGATTAAACCGTAGCGAAATTGCCTATTCGCGCGCAAAAATGTCCGATACGTATCTGCACTTTGCTACAATAAAGACTTGGTAAACTCTTTCAAAATCGCTCTAAAATTTAGGACATTCGAATGGGCGGCGTTTTTATAATTTCGGGCCAAACAACATCCTAAAATTTCTCATTATCTAATCACAACCGCCGATAGCCCCTGCACATAAAGAGTTTCCAGCGACCCACCGACAATTTCCTCCAC
>CAZHJH010000060.1:1894-8746 GCA_964533475.1 uncultured Methanosarcinales archaeon | reverse complement strand
TCATCTTTACAAAATCAATCTGCTGGAATTGGGGCATCTTGAGAAACTGAAATTTATCCTTGCGATAAAAATGCGGGCTCTTCCCCAGCGCGAATAATGCTGTCTCAATGATAATCTCGCCGCTCTTCATAAAACAGTCCACAAGCGTTTTTTTCCCGTCAAAACCCGCCCAGCGGAGCATGGCATACGCAATAAGAGGGCTCAGTGACTGCTGATTCGGGAAAATGCGATAATCACGCTTGCCGAGATCCGCCTTCGTAATATCAATGCCAAGCACGCACGCATCATCAACGACAATACTCAGAAACAACACTTCATGATCCTTCGTGGCAACAACCGCCTGCGTCCTCTCACGAATGATCTTGCCAAGATCCTCGAACAAATGCTGGCTTGAAAACTCATGATGGCCATCCCGAATCGCTTCGGTATAAAACAATGTTTTTTCAGAAATCCAAGGGCTCACATCACATGTGCGAGCATGCTCTTTGAGCTCGTCTATATTCGACGCAGAAAAACTATCCAGTGCGACAAACACTTTTGAAAAACTTTGGCCGAGATATGCAAGCTTCAGAAGATCCGCTAAATCAGCATCAAATAAAGCCATACGCGGCTTCGTCTCAATATGCTTCGCGGTGATGATCTCCTTGACTTCAAGCGCAGCAATCTCCTCAGAGCCGCGCTTTGTCAGAACTCCTGCCCTCATTGCTCCACAACACGAGCAGCGCTCACGACCGTATCATCGCCTTCAAGCTTCATAATGCGAACGCCCTGCGTATTTCTCCCAATGATCGAGATGTCCTTTACGGGAATGCGGATGACAATGCCGCCTTTGCTGATAACCATGACTTCATCGGACTCCTTAGCACAGGACACATGCACCACAGGACCATTTCTCTCCGAGCACTGAATATTGATGACGCCCATGCCGCCCCGGCCAATGACCCTATACTCACTGAGATCCGTGCGCTTGCCATACCCGTTTTCCGTAATCGTCAATATCGTGCTTTCAGGCTCTTCAATAATCAAGCCAACAACCTCATCTTTGTCCCGAAGCATGATGCCACGAACACCCTTCGCGACCCTTCCGATAGGCCGCGCATTCTTCTCGTCAAACTTAATCGCGTTTCCATTTTTCGTGGCAAGAATAATTTTTTTCGTGCCATCCGTGAGATGCGCGCCTATAAGCTCATCACCCTCGTCAAGCACTATCCCTTTCACTCCTCCTCTGCGAGGGTTGCCATATTCAGAAAGATTCGTCTTCTTGATCGTGCCTTTCTTCGTTGCAAGGCAAAGGTAATGCTGCTCATCAAAGACCTTGACGGGAATGACTGCAGTTACTTTCTCGCCCTCAATGTTCAAGAGGTTAACAATAGCGGTTCCCTTTGCCTGCCGAGATGCTTCAGGAATCTGATATACTTTCAGCCAATGCACAATCCCCTTGTCCGTAAAGCAGAGCAGATAATCATGTGTGTTTGCGATAAAGATTTCTTCAATGAAATCCTCATCCTTAGTTGTAGCTGCAATAATCCCTTTCCCGCCGCGGTGCTGCTGCCGATACGTTTCCATGGGAAGCCGCTTGCAGTAGCCCTGATGGCTAATCGTGACGACCATGTCCTTTGATTCAATAAGATCCTCAACAACTAAATCTTCCCCCTCCGCCTCGAGAATCTCGGTCTTGCGCGCATCTCCATACTGTGCGTCAAGCTGCGACAACTCGTCTTTAATGAGGTTCAAAATTTTCTGCTCATCAGCAAGAATCACCTTAAGCCGCACAATAAGCTTCAGAAGATCGGCGTGCTCATCCCTTATTTTTGATTGCTCCAATGAAGTCAAACGCTGCAGGCGCATCTCGAGAATTGCCTTAGCCTGCTCATCAGAAAGCTTGAATACGATCATCAATCCCTGCTTCGCTTCCTCCGTCTGCTTTGATTTCTTAATGAGCGCAATCGCCTGATCGATATGGTTCAACGCAATAATGAGCCCTTCCAACAAATGAGCGCGCTGCTCGGCTTTCTTCAAATCAAATGCGGTGCGCTTCCTCACGACACTCCTGCGATGCTCGACAAACTGCTCAATCAGCTGCTTAAGCGTGAGAACTTTAGGCTCATTGTTGACAAGCGCGAGGTTAATAATGCCAAACGTGACTTGCAGCCGGGAATGCTTATACAGCTGGTTCACGACCACTTCAGGGTTCGCGCCTTGCTTGAGCTCGAGCACAATACGCATGCCTTCCCTGTCAGACTCGTCGCGAATATCAGAGATCTCCTTAATGTGCTTTTGCTTCACGAGTTCAGCGATCTCCTCGATGAGCATCGTTTTATTCACTTGATACGGAATCTCTGTTACGATAAGCTGCTTTCGTTCTTTCTTGAGATCCTCAATGAGGACCTTTGCCTGCACGAGGATATGCCCTTTGCCCTGCGTATATGCGTTGATAATGCCATTCCTTCCCTGGATAATGCCTCCGGTTGGAAAATCAGGACCTTTAATGAACTGTATCAAATCATGAACGGTAATAGAGGGATTATCAATATACGCCCGCAATCCCGCGCAGATCTCGCGCATATTATGGGGAGGCATGTTTGTTGCCATTCCAACGGCGATGCCGCTTGATCCATTAAGGAGCAGATTCGGAATTTTCGCAGGGAGCACAGAAGGCTCAGTAAGGCTATCATCAAAGTTAGGCGAGAATAGCACGGTTTCCTTATCCAAATCCTGAAGCATCTCCTCAGCTACTTTGTTGAGCCTACACTCTGTATACCTCATTGCGGCCGGAGAATCTCCGTCGATACTTCCAAAATTTCCCTGCCCCTGAATTAACGTGTATCTCAGGGAGAACTCCTGCGCCATGCGCACCAAACTGTCGTAGACAGCTGAATCTCCATGAGGGTGATATTTGCCAAGGCAGTTATGAACAACCATGCCGTTTGCAATAAACTCGTGGCTTGCCCCTGTTTGGATATCGTACGTTGGCTCAGGTTCTTTTGCTGTTATTCTTTGGATAGGGATAAAGAAGAGGTTCTGCGTAATAACTTCCTCTAAGAACGGAGCATAGGGAGATCGTATCTTTTTAAGTTTGTCGAGCATGCCCCATTCGATGATCTGGCTTCTTCTCAGACCTTTTTCTCGAAGGTTCTTTGCATATCGTATTTTTGACCCTGTCCGATATTTGATGCCGGCCCTGAACCTGTTTCCATCATTATCCGCATACCAACCGGATCCCAGATGCGCTTTGCTCAGCTCGCCAAAGAGAACCTCGCCCGCATAAGGAATTACTTCAAACTCTCCTTTTCCCTTTTTTGTGCAAGCAATGCGCTGTGCGCGCTCATTTTTTTTCTCGCATGAGAGTGTGAGACGCGACGCAAGCTGCGCGGCAAAGTCTCCGCTCCACTCGATACAGTGAAGTGGGTATTTGCTCTTTACTGATCTACCATTTATGCTGTGAGCTTTTGGACGCTGAACCCTTCTATTACCAAGGATCCCGAGTTGCTGTGTCAGTTGCAGAAGCTGTTTGAACATTACGGGGGAGACAGATCCATAGTGGATTACGTCCCTTGTTTTATGAACACTGCCATCACCATCAATTAGGCCACTTAAAAGCGCATAAATGACGCTTGTGGGGGATGTAAAGAATTGCTTTGGGATAGTTTTTGAAAGCGCATCAACATAATGCAATTCAAAGGTATCAGCTACATACGAGCAGATAGCGCGACTATTGATCCGTATCTGATATGCAAGCCCGAGAGTGACGTGCCTATTAACCATGATATAGTTATATTGCTTTTGTTCAACAACTGCCTCATATCCCAGTTCAGTTTGCAAAATGGATCTGATTCGGTTAATGACTGGCTCAGATGTTGAGAAAAAGCAGAGGCGACCACTTGATTTTTCCACCCACCCATCGGAGAGAAATTGGCCAAGGAGATATGCAAGATTCTCATTAAGCTCGATAAAACGATTGTTGAGAACGCGCAGTTTTACGGTTTCAGTTATTTTCGGATACTGGGCTTTGACAACAGCAAAGTCATTTTCAGTTAAGTCCTTTGCTTCCTTCCACTCGTATTCCAGCTGCTTATTAATAACTTTAAATTTCTGAGATGGAGTAACCGTGTTTTTTATTCCGTTCTTCAGCGTTATCTCAAGCAGCCGCTTTTTTGGCATCTCATAGAGTTCACGAACCTCCTCAACGCCGTTTTGTGTATATACTATGTTCCCCTTTTTCACTTCTTTAATGGGGATAAGCCCTCGGCTTGTGAGGACAAGAGTATCCTTGGTGAAACATTCTCCGACGATCCTTGCTGATTTTTTGAACGGCTTGTCATGGAACATGCCCATGTCGTACATGGCATAGAGAATTCTCCGATGCACGGGCTTCAAACCATCTCTGGCGTCGGGAAGCGCCCTTCCCACAATCACGGACATCGAGTACGCGAGATAACTATTTTTCAATTCATCCTCGATTTCCCTAGGAAGAATTCTCTCGGGAGCAAGTTGTTTGTCTGGAGTATTAGTGGACTCTGTCATGCTGAGAACCTTGCGCTTAATGAACACGCGGACCTTTATAAAGTTTACTATTCCAAATCGTACAATACGGCTTATAAGGTCTGATAACGGTGTTAATAGCCCTTTTATTTAGGCAAGGTTTGGAGAAGGTTTTGTCTCACACTGAATGACCGCCCACAATAGACACAGCGCTTGACTTTCTTCGCCAAAATGGGATCTTTTGTGTCATATTTCATATGATTACGGCACTGCGGGCATACAACAAGATACATCATGCATCACTATCTGGGTTTGTAATGTCGTGCACGCGCTTGTCAATGCGCTTCACAATTTTCTCCTTATCTTCAGGAGGCAAATCAGCATCCTCAGCCGCACGGGGATCTGCGATAGGGCTCGCATCCTCTGCTATTTCCTCCTCTGAATTTGAATCATCCAAATTTTCATTTAGGGGAGCATCTTCAACAGGCAGAGGAGATCCTACAATTTCTTCAACACGCTTGTCAATTCTCTGCTCAATATCTCGAGGGATTGGTGCTTCCTTCGGTTGCTCCTGCTCTTGTGCGGGAGGAGTTTTTTCAGGCTCAACATCAACAATAGACAGCTCGCCAAGCTTTTCCTCGTAAGGCTGCAGCTCGGCAGATCCGTCCCGGGAAGGAATGTCCTGTGCAACCACTTCCATTGCTGTATCATCAACCTGCACGCTCTTCTCCCAGGCTTCCCGTTGCCTGCGGTGTTCCTCCTCGAGCATCTTGATCTTTTCCTTCACGTCGTGACCCTGCTCCTCTCTTTTTTGAATCTCGCCTTCCAAATTTTTGAATTTGCCGAAGACCTGCTGAATTTTCTCATGGGGAATGTCAAAATACTCGTAAAATTTGGGGGCAAGCGTGATACGCTGGGTTCTCCCCTCTTTCTTCCTCGTTACATACCCATCCTGCTCAAGCTGCTTGATATGGTCATACGCTTTGTTCGTACGCAGGCGAATGATCTCGGACTGCAGACACGGAGCCTTCCAGGCAATAATAGCAAGCGTCTCGATCATCGTTTTAGAAAGCTCTGTATGCGTCACAATCTTTTTGACAAGCGAAAGATGCCGCTCTTTGACCGTAATCTTCCACGCAGAGCCCTCATTAATAATCATGAGCGAGCTCTCACGGTCATCATACTTCTGTCGCAGGGCGAGCAGCGCCGCGTGCACATCCTGAGCGGAAGCGCGGGAGAGTCTCGCGAGCTCCTCTTCAGCCATCTTCTTTCCCGAGGAGAACAACAATGCCTCAAGCTGATGTTGGAGATCTGTCATAGTATCCAGGAGTAACTATCCTGCTCAAGCCGGACGAGTTTTTTCTGTACGAGTTCCTTCAGCAGATCCTTGAGCTGTTCTTCCACAATGCCCGTTTCCTTCGAGAGTGCAGAAGCTGTTTTCGGCGTCTTCGTAGTTGCTCGCACAAGATTTCGGAATAATCCTGCTGCGTTCCTGTGCAAAATATTGTTTTTTTGCGTAGACGCCTTCAGCGCCAGGTCAATCGTATGAATTCTTGCCTGGAGCTCATTCAAAAAGCTTGTAAATCTGTCTGCTTTGTACTGGAGCTCCCGCGGCTCAAGAATTTCCACGCTGGCGGGCATGTAATCGAAGCAAAACCAAACAACGTCCTCAAATGATTTTGATGAAATCTCAAGCTCTGCAAAGATCGTGAATAGGCCTTCTCTTTCCTCTATTGGCTGAATGTCCTTGCGCAGGATAGTATACTTTGCGTCGTCACGGACATTCTGGATGATGAAATCCAGGGCTTCCGTAATATGCTCTTTAGGCTTCCCGACTATTTGCAGGATGACTCTTGCCGTTACTGCCCCCTCTTTAGTACTTGCCATTGCGCGATTAAACAAAAGATGCTTTAAATAAGTTTGTGTTCCCGCGTTATCAGATACGCACACAGCAGGGTTTCGAGGAGGAGCATTCCAAGAGGAAGCAACGTTAATGCGCGTTGCTGATTACTCCGGTATACTGGTTCTGCATAATATGCGAGGCGTTCCATCCGCGCTCTTTCACTATTTTGAACTTTGGCTGTTGTAATCTGCGTGTTTTCCTCAGTATTTTCTGTTTTTTCGCTCAGAACGACGATATTCGTACGTTGCTCTTGCACAGTCTTACGATCAGGGGTTTTAACATTCGCTTTGAGCGAATAATTTCCGGGATCAGCGTCGTTTATAGTAAGGGATTGCGTGAACATGGAAGATTGCTTAGGCTCAAGAAGAAATGACTCTTTATTCTGCTCTTTTGATCCTGAATACGTTTTTGAACCTCGGTAGACATACGTCCAAAGATCCCCCTGGATGCTCTCTTTACCCGTATTT
>CAZHJH010000060.1:0-1884 GCA_964533475.1 uncultured Methanosarcinales archaeon | reverse complement strand
AGTAAGAGTGATTAAGGCATCAAACTGCTGGTTAGCATAGATTTCGGCAGGAACGCGGATGTCAATATCTATTGCAGCGTGCACAAACGGCACAAAAATGATGCAGAGGATAAAAAAGCGCATGCTTTTTTTGAGAGTGCGGGCTTCATAAAGCTTGCGTACAAAATTCCGAAAAAATTTCGTGTCCGCATGATTATTGTCACCATTCATAAATGCTCCACAAAGTTTTAAAAGGAAGTTCGTTCAGTAACTCCTATAAAGGGGTGCAGTGATGGCATTATCATGGTTTAAGAGGAAAGAGTTACCGCCGCTAGATGTCCCTCCCCCGCCACCAAAGCCGGAGGAGATTGACACGAGCTTGTTCACGCAGGACCAATCCATAGAGAATCCGGAGGTTCAAGAAGCGGAAACATGGAAGCCGGAAGACACAAAAGCCGTGTTTCAGGAGCCCTTAAAGCCCATGGCACAAAAGGCGCTCACACCTACGGAACCGTTATACATTAAAGGAGAAGACTATCGTGAAATTTTGACAGGAGTAAACCGCGTCAAAAACCTTGTCGGTGAAGCGGAAGGTGTTTTGTCCACATTGCAAACACTTCAGAAAACAAAAGAAACCGAGCTAGAGAAATATAGGCAAGAGCTTGAGGACATCCAGCGCAAGATTGTTTATATCGACAAAAAGATAGGTGGATAACATGATGATGACAGAGCCGCGGGCGCGGATATTCATAAAAATAGACGATTACCGAGATGTGGTTGACCTTATTAGCTTATTACGCTCAAAAGTGAAGAAGGCAAAGGCTATTCTTGACAGGATTCATGAGCTTAGAAGCCAGGAGGAAAATGAGCTTGAAGGATGGGACCAAGCGCTTGACGAAGTGGATCGCAAGCTGTCATTGATTGACAAAACATTATTCGAGCCGGAGCAGATGTGATGGATGATTCCCGTTTTTTTGTTGGACTGAGCAATCCTGAAGAAGTACGCAAGGAATTGCTCGAATGCTCCCGGGAGATTATACGATCGCTCACACATTTAGAGGAATATGAGCAGATGAAGCAGCAAAGAACTGCATTATTACACGAGTTTAACCAGACGATGCTCGACATTCGCGTGCTCTCGAACAGACTGCGGAAAGTGCTGCCGAAAGCTGGAATACGGGCAGCTCCAGTAAAAATTGAGAAAAAAATTGATTCTAAAGGAAAAAAAAACAATCTCGACGTTTTTGAAGGGCAGCTGGATGATCTCGAGCTGCAATTGGGGAAGTTGAAGTAAAAGTCTTATAAACCGTTCTTCATTCGCAATGTACTGTGATTTGATGCCAGAACCCCTTGAGATTATCGTGGATAAGGCAACTGCAACGGTTGAATACCCGTTAGGGGAAGGGGACTACCTGATTTCTTTTATGCAGGGTGAAGAGGATATGATTGTTACAGCTACCGAAGATGAACTCAAAAATGCTGGTATTATACCCGATAACCAAGAAGTGTGCTATATAACAGTACGGCGCGGTCCAGACGGAAAAGAGATATGCGAGTATGCGCCGATGCCAATGGACGAGCAAGACGCTTTTCGAGCAAGCCTTCGCGCACAAGATAGCTCAGGACTTCCCCCGATTGGAACGTTACTGCCGCCTATACCAGAAAATCTTCATATACCAAAAGTTCATGAAGCGCATCGTGAAGCATTGAGAAAATATTTTGGTGAAAAGTAAGTTAATGAAGTTCTCAAATGATATCAGTCTGCACTCAGACTCACTGCGTTCGTAGTCCGCAACATGCGTTGCAAGTATCAATCCCCAGCGCTTCGCTCTCAGGAAAACACTCAGAGGGCTTGCTCGTGAGAGCAACCCTCTTTTTTCGGCCAAGCCTTTTTTTAAAAGGATT
>CAZHJH010000059.1:4147-8853 GCA_964533475.1 uncultured Methanosarcinales archaeon | reverse complement strand
GATGGTAAATATACACAAAGAACAATACAGAAAATCATAGAACATGCAGCTATGAAGGCAGGCATAAGAAAAAGTGTTTCTCCCCATACTTTAAGGCATTCTTTTGCAACTCATCTATTGGAAAATGGGACAGATATACGATATATTAGGGATTTATTAGGGCATTCAGATATAAGCACAACATTGATTTATACAAAAGTTTCAAACAAGAATATCTCAAAAATTAAATCTCCACTTGATTTTTGATGATGCCAGAAATTTTTAAATTTCTGAGCATTCGCAACATTAAAAGTCCATTGGATGATTAACACGATTTATTGACGAGCTCTCTGTAGTTACGCAAACCCGCGGTTAGTTCGGTTTGTCTCTAAAAGCACATTTGACAGAGGCACGGCATTCATCCCAAATAAAGGTATGCGTATTCTGCCTCCGATTTTATAAATACGGGGTCAAGAATCCAGTTGTTACACGCTGACTCTTGGAGCCTTATTTCGCCGCGCCGCAGAAGCTCAGGAACGGAATGTTAATTATGCCTGTTCCAATAACGTACATGAGCACTGCCCCGATGATAAACGCAATAAGTGCTATCTGAACGGGATGCAATGAGACAAACGCTCGCTTTCCAAACATATAATCACCTCTTCTCCCGGGCTGCGGTTTTTGAATATTTAAAGGTTTCTATCTCCACGGCCTATGGGATGGCAGGTTCTCCCTTGTCTTCACAGGGATCTCCAAAGATTTCAAAGGGGTCGAGACGATTACACCATACGGGATCATACCCCTCCATTCCGGCACCGGTATCCACGCAACATGTAGACATCCATCCACATGTGTCTTCGTACTCGCATGCGCCATTCACGCAGGACTGTGATGTGCACCAGACATCGCTGCCCCTGAATGTGTCCGAGCAATCCTCAGCGGTCTCGCAGGTGGATGACCGAACAACGGGCTGCCTCGTTTTTCCTGTCGTAGAGATATTGCACGCGACTAAGACTATTGCCAACACGGTGAGAATTGCTATAATCCGCGTTTTTGTGAGCATAAGGCCCCCTGGGTTTATGGATATTTAAACTTTTCTCTGTGCAGCGTGGGGGCTAGAGAGCAGCGTCATTGGGAATCACGTTGGATCTGTATGAGTGGGGAGCACATTAGCGCACCAGCGTCACGAGTTTGTTGTATTCCGCTTTGCCGTACGTCTTTTTATACGCTGATGCCGCACGCTTGAGAGCTCCTGCATTGAACCGGACATTCTTACGCTGCAGCTCATTCCTCATATTCAGGATGCACTGCACAAACTGGGTGACATTATGCGGTTTTGGAGTTTCGTACATGCGCTCAAAGTCGATGAGCACAGGGCCTTTCGTGCTGATGATAACGTGTTTGAACGGGTGGTGCATCTCTTCCTTGTTGAGCTTCAATTGATCTAAGGTGTACATCTGCCGTAACACGGCTTTAAGGATATTTAGAACCTGCTGTTTAGACGCGGTTTCAAAAAATTCATGCATGAACGGACCGGTAACGAATTCATAAATGAGCTGGCCGTTCTCAAACGCGACGAATTCAGGACCGATACCGTACTGGTTTAACAGCGGGAGAAACTGCGCCTCATTCGCAATCCGGTTCAAGGCATGACTGCTTGGATTTTTAACCTTAATCGCAACCTTTTTCCTTCCCAGCAATGCCGTATAGATTACTCCGCGCTTACCCTTAGCAAAATACGTCCTGTTTGTGAGCTTCATACGAACTGCTTCCTGATACGTTCCTTGATTTTAAAGAATGTACTTACTTGCACAAGGATAAACATGATGAGCGCTACACTAGTAATCGGCCAGAGCACCGTTTGCTGAAAGACATCAGCGAAGATGAAGAATAGGAGGAATGCTAAGAAGAGCCCAACGAGGTAATCAATGCTCCGCTGCCTTCGCTCAATCTCCGCCCAGGCGCGCAGCAAGATGATCGCGAGGATTGGAATATTCACTGCGAACATTAAGAAAAACGGGAAGAACGCCCATACTGTGTAAATGATTACGAGAATGATAATCGCGAAAATGATGAAGAGGGGCTCCATGTGATTTTGCATGGAAACGGTATATTTAAATGTTGCTGATTTTATAGAGATACAACGACTCAAAATCAAAGCCTTCCTTGTCAATAATTGAGAACGCATATTTCAGTTTTTTAATCTCTTTTTCAATGACTTTTGGCTGCGAGAACTCAGAACAGAGCAGTAAGATCGGGCCATCCTTTTTGAGGAACGGCTTTGCCTGTTTTAAGAATTTGATGATTAGTTCGTATCCTTTCTTGCCGCCGTCCAACGACGGATCTGGGTCGTTTGGATCCGAGGGCAAATACGGGGCGTTGAAGAGTATGAGATCAAACTGGATTTTCGGGATGTTCTTGAAGAGGTCGCTTTTTATGACCGTAATTCCATTAAGATGTTTTTTGCAATGGTTAAGGGCGACATCCTGGATATCAACGGCATAGACCTTATCCGTGAATTTTCGCGCTTCAACCGCCAAAATCCCAGTTCCCGTGCCCATGTCCAATACTGTGCCCCTAGCATGGGTTTTGATATGCCTCTTGATGAGCTCAGAGTCCTCTCTTGGTTCGTAGAGCATTGGGCCTGCAGCGATTCGTTACTATAAAAATGAGTGGGGTTTTTAAATGAAAAAGGACTTGTAATGCCCATGCACACGATACTTGTCGCACCGTCCGAGCCCGATTCAGTTGAGGGGCTCGTCATGATGCTCGCCCAGGCGCACCATGTCATATGCGTGGATGACTCTCTGGACATTGTGGAGGCTTTCAATAGAAGGCATGTTGATATGATGATCCTCGAGCTCTGCGGCGCATACAGAGACATCGCGGCCGATATTTTGTATTTTAGCGACCTAGCGAACGCCGCAACCCCCATTGTTGGCTTAATAGAGCAGGATCCCGAGTTCATGCATGGGCCCGTACACATTGATCTTTTTAAGAGTGAGTTTGGATTAGATCATGTTTTCACAGAGCCATATGATTTTGGAAAGATATACGAGACTGTTGCAAAACGTGTGCGAGCCGCTACTGAACAGCGCGGCAATACTCCTTCACTCTTTCCAGAATTGACTTGAGATAATACTTCTCGATTTTATCCTCAACGATTTCCAAAAGCGTGAGGTTTTCCGTCATGCGGTATTTGTTCTGAATTGTTTCGATAAGGAGCAAATCTTTTAATCTTTTTAATTGCCTCCTGATGTTTGAGCCTGCGATACCGTGCAATGGGATATTATGCTTCTTTCTGCTCTCAATCACCTTTTTTTCGACGTCTGACGCGGTGACCGCTTTTTTCTCCTTGAGGATAACATACAGAACATCCACGATGACATCCCTTGAGTCGCCCGGCTGCAGCAGGCCAAGGGAGAGGCAGATTTTCTTGACGAGGTCACGGCCGTCTATATTCGCGGGCTTCTCGTACTTTCTCAGGGTAATTTCAGCCAGAGGAGTGTCCTTTGCGTGGTGCATGCGCCAATTTATAGGAACACAGTTTAAATAGTTTGCTGATTTCCACCAGTCTATGACGCTTAAGATGTTGCGCAGGAAAATTGATGCGCTTGATAAAGGGATATGTGAAGCACTCGCGCAGCGCATGCGCCTCATGCCCCTTGTTGCGCGGGAAAAACGCAAGAAAAAGCTTCCTATCAAGGATGTGAAGAGAGAGAACGAAGCGATCAAAGAACGCGTTTGGTGGAGCAGCAAGCGCGGATTGAAGGATGCGAGATTCATCACCCAGATTTTTACTCATATCATGGCAAAGTCGAGGAAGGAGCAGGCTAAATCTTTGACAAGGAAACGATAATCTGCTTTCCCTTCACGTCTAATTCAGCGACGTGCTCGTGTTTTTTAATATCCTTGCCGAGCTCAAGCTTTTTCACGCCGCATTTGTCGAGAATTAATGCTTTGTGCGGCTTGAGCATCTGTTCCATTTCTTCATCAACTTGGATTCCGAGATCAATCTCATCGCGCTTTTCCAACCCGGCCTTCTTTCTCGTCTCCTGAACACGGCGCATGATCTCGCGGGCAAAGCCCTCAGCGTCCAAATCCCTCGTTCGGGTTTTTGAGAGGTAAACAAAACCGAAACGCGATTCTGCTTCCTGAAGATCGGGGGGAATAACCCGCTCTATGAGCACATGCTCGGGCAGGATGTCAACGGGTTTCTTGTCAATTTTCAGCGTGTATTTATGCTCCTTCGCGAGGTGATGCACAATGCTCTCCCCCGACTCCTGCGCGAGGTTTGCTATGATTTTTGGAGCCTGCTCTTTGAACGCGATTCCTAACGGGCCATAGTTTGCCTTCACAATGACTTTGACACGCTCTAAGGAAGAAGACACTTTGACGTCCTTGACGTTCAGTTGGGCTAAAAGGATGTCTTTTAACTCACTCACGGCATGGCTTACTAAGGGATGATCGCTCTGGATGAGCATCTCCTGAATAGGCCATCTCACGCCTAATTGCATTTTTTCCCGGGCAAATAATCCTGCCTGCATGAGGACATTGAGGATTTCAACCTTTTTCTCCAAATCTTCATTAATGAGCGCAGCATCGGGCATCGGCCAGGAATACAATGAGATGCTTTCCTCCTTAATGTCAAACGCGGCTTTGAACTCCTGATAGATTTTTTCCGTAATAAACGGGGCGATTGGCGTGAACATTTTCAAAACTTCCAT
>CAZHJH010000059.1:0-4047 GCA_964533475.1 uncultured Methanosarcinales archaeon | reverse complement strand
ATGCGCGGGATTCGCGCCAAGCTGCTTCGCGAGATCCATAACAAGATTATGAAGATTCCAGAGGATATCGAGATTCTTCTGCTTGAGCTTGACGTCCTCAAAGTTGTAATTCAAGTCCGTTCCGGGATTTGCGCCGCCAATCGTGTAATATCTTAACGTGTCTGCGCCGTATTGGTTTACGACTTCTTCTGGTAAAATGTAATTCCCCGCGCTCTTTGACATTTTTCTTCCCTGAGCGTCATCTACAAAGCCATGCATGTAGACTGCTTTGAATGAGGGTTTGTCAAACGCGATCATGGAAGCGACCATGAGGAGGTTAAACCACCCGCGAATTTGGTCTTTGCCCTCAAGAATAAAATCTGCCGGGAATAGTTCTTTGAAGAGATCATCACGATCAGGATAGTCTAGGCAGTTCCATGAGGACGTTCCCGCGTCTACCCAGACGTCTAAGACATCAGGGACACGTTTCATTTCCGACCCACATGCGCACGGAACAATGATGTCATCAATCCAGGGTTTGTGCATATTCTTGACTTTTGTTTTTGAGGCTTCCTCAAGCTCTTGCTTGCTTCCGAACACGCGTTTTTCCTTGCATGACCCACAAATCCATACGGGCAACGCTGTTCCCCAAAACCGCTGTTTTGAAACGGAGTTATCTCTCAGATTTTGTAGCCAGGAATTAAACGCGTTGAATGCTGCCTCAGGCACCCAATGGATACCCTGATTTGCCTCAACCATTCTTTCTTTCAGGTCTTCGACTTTGAAAAACCATTGCTCCGTTGCCCTGTAGACAACCGGATTATGACAGCGCCAGCAGTGCGCGTATTCATGATCGACCTTTGTTGAGGTGATTAACGAACCGTTTTGTTCGAGCTCCTCGACGAATTTTTTATCATCCGTTTTCGCCTTGTATCCTGCATATTTAGCCATGCTTTCCTTGAATGTTCCTGATTCATCGAGCTCATTAAACGGGGGTAATTTGTTTCTATGGCCAATCTCATAATCCTCGGGGCCGCAGCCCGGAGCGCAATGGACTAATCCCGTGCCTGCGCTGGCGTCAACGTATTCCTCTGAGAGCAGTATGGTGTGAAGCTTTGGATTATCTTTTATTGACGCGAAGAAGGGTATACTGTCTTTCAAGGGGTGGATGTATTTCACCCCCTCGAGTTTTTCTCCTTTGAATGTCTCAATTATTTTGAATTGCTTTCCCACAACTCCAGAGATGAACACACCGACTAACGGTGCTGCTACAATCCAGGCTTCGTTGTCCACTTTCGCTCTTACATACTCTAATTCTGGATTGACCATGACGGCTAAGTTGAAAGGGATGGTCCACGGGGTTGTTGTCCATATGATGAGGAATTCATTATCCTTGCCTACGACGGGGAATTTTAAGAAGATAGAATCATCAGACACTTCCTTGTATTCC
This sequence comes from uncultured Methanosarcinales archaeon, assembly GCA_964533475.1. GTDB lineage: Archaea > Nanobdellota > Nanobdellia > Woesearchaeales > JAGVYU01 > JAGVYU01. The sequence continues at coordinate 2,618 of CAZHJH010000059.1, read as the reverse complement.
AATTCGTGCTTTGCTAACGCTGTTTGGCATGATGCGCACCATGGCATTGTTCGAAATCCGAGATATAATCTTTTCTTCTCATCCGCTTTCTTCACTAACCACCATTCGCCGTTCATGAACTCTTCGGTTATGGACTGATACGCGTTGTCAAAATCCATCCACACGCCCAACCTTTGAAAGTCCTGGTTCATTAGTTTCAGATTGTGCTTGGACAGCTCTTCGCATTCCCTGACAAACTTCTCCATGCCGTATGACTCCACATCTTCCTTATACTTGAGCTTGAGTTTTTCCTGGACCTTGTTCTCAATGGGCAAGCCGTGCATGTCATAGCCGGCCCGATCCCAGACCTTCTGGCCCTTCATCCTCCTGTATCTTAAGACGGAGTCTTTCAACGCCTTATTCCAGGCAGTCCCTATATGCACTCTTCCCGAAGTGTATGGAGGGCCATCTAAGAAGTAGAACTTCTCTCCCTTGGCCTTCTCTTTAGCTTTTTCATAGATTTTATGCTTATGCCAATAGGATAAGACTTCCTCCTCGACTTCTTTGAAGTTGTAGCGCATGGGAACTCTGTTTTTTGTTATGGTTAAAAAGGTTTCTGTCTTCCTATATAGTTTTAATTGCGATAAACACTTCCCCTATTTTTTTAGAGTGTTATCTCGCACACTCAGAATATCAAGCACTACTCCGCCGGCTTGTGAACAAAGCCTCCTGCACTGCTGTAGCTATACCCTGTGTTATGGTTCAAGAAAATGCTGTGATCAAACTCAAGAGAATCACCGTCTATTCTTAAAATATCAGCACCTCTTCTATTAAAAAATCCCATTTCACCATTATGTATTGTATATCTTGAACTTACGGCCATGCGATCTTCTGAAAGAACTTTAATAATCCCGGCCCCGTATAAGCTATATAAGCGGATAAAATCCAATGTAGCCATGTCATAAATGTACACCCCTCCTAGACCCCAATATGAGTTCCCCTCTGACCCAACATACATATATTGACCGTCTCTTGAGAAATCTATTACGCCCATATAGTCACCGAGACGATCCGTCTGGACTAGGACTTCTCCAGTGACCATATCAACCGCAGCAAGCATTCCCGTGGCATATGAAAAGGTTGAGGATATTCCAATCAATCCCGTTGGATCAACTGCCAAGTCTCCCGGAATTACTCTTATGTCGGATATTGTTTGACTGCGGATTAATGTATCATTAGTTACATCAATCGTTCTGAACTCCGCTTGCGTTGAGCCTGCCGCGTGATATCCCATGGTCAGTATGTTTCCAGAGATGCTACCAAAACGATTATCTGCCTGCTCAGGAAAATCATCACGAATTACTGCATTACTGGCCATCTCTATAACAAAATTACGTACAAAAGCATACGATCCATCCTCCGAGAAGATGGGAAACGCTGGATGATATATATCGGTCTGGACTGGGAGCGTTATCGTTGTCGCGTGATCCCGTGTGCTAATCAGTGCTGTATTGCCAATCCAGCGAGGGTTTGCAGCGGCCCATTCTAGGTTTGGAGTAACTGCATTGATCTCCAATCCTGGCAGAACACCCAGCACATGATTTCCTGAAAGGTCTAATACAAGTGTCTCATCAGAAATAGGAAAGTAGAGAAGTTCCCGATCCTGAGTTGAATAATTGGGATCAAGTACGATATTTCGTTGCACAGTACGATTTTGATGAGGAAACCTGAACTGCACTACATTCAATCCCTCAGACAAGAAAATATCCTCCCGGAAGCCGTGATTTGTGAGCCAAGCGCTTCCATTTTCAGAAATAACGCTCTCCAGACTACTAAAATATCCAACGACGGGGAAATTTGGGATATTGGTGATTATTGAGGCTGGTTGATTTGCTGTTTGTATAATCTCAGTGTTTAGAAGTTCATGCAGATCTGAATCCGGCACGTCGAGTGTGAACCTGTGAAAAGCCGCGTAGCTTTGTTGCGCATGGACAATATCCGCCGCATCAACGACATTATCAAAATTCCTGTCAAAAACGAACTCAGGAGAGACTTGCTGCTCTATCCCCAGGAGGTGATTTGCAATGATTTCCTGGTCCTGATTAGCATATGCGCTGCTAGAAAAACCGAGCGCTGAGAATAAGCCGAGGTTACGAAGTGCACGTCTAAGTTTTTTTACTACGGCCATAGTACGCCCCAAATCAACCGTAAGTACTCTTGAATTTAATAATTTATGTGAGAACTAGAATAGTGGTGATATTCAAGTCAGTTTCGCAGCCTATAAAATGTTGCATGAAGATATCCGGACGCTGTGAAAGATTGTCAGTATTATACGTATGTAACCGAGTTAAATCGCAACGGATTCTATTAATCCTGAAATATCCTGCATACATGATCATGCGTCAGCACAAAACTTTTTATATTCCAACTCAAATACTACACATATGAAATGGCTGGGCATACTCGCAGGAATCATCCTCATAGTCATGGCGATCATGGCTGTTCTCTTAATCTCTGAGCAGGAAACCCAGCAGGCTCCACAACAACCGGAACAACAGGCTAGCCAGCGCACGATCATACTCCAAAACTTCGCGTTCTCGCCATCGCAAATGTTCATTAAAGCCGGAGATACGGTAACA
>CAZHJH010000058.1:820-8883 GCA_964533475.1 uncultured Methanosarcinales archaeon | reverse complement strand
GTCATGCCGTGCGTTGATTTTGCGCACTTACACGCGCGCACGGGAGGGAAAGAAAACTCCATCGCCGAATTTCGGGCGACGCTTGAATTGATTGAGAAAGGGCTCGGACGCAAAGGGCTGGAGAACATGCACATTCACATGTCGGGGATCGCTTATTCTGAGAAAGGAGAACGGAATCATTTAACGCTCAAAGAATCCGATTTCAAATATGAAGAGTTAATTAAGGTGTGGAAGGAGTTCAAGATTAAAGGTGTTGTTATCAGCGAGAGTCCGAATATTGAAGAAGATGCGAAGATGATGCAACGGCTTTATTCCTAAGTTAGCCTTCTTTGCAATGCAACAAGGGTTTGCATTTCGTCCCGGCTCAGGCGAATGATTCGAACGCCGAGAAGATTTACGTGCTGTTCATCTGCAGCAATCTCGTCGAGGAGGCGAATGAGATGTTTGAGCGTGTCATGCACCCTTACTAAATTCTCGCGGTAGTCAGCATCGAATATTGAGTGTCTTTTTTCCGGCTGCATCCATGTTTCAAGGTTTTTGTGAATGTGGTCTCCTATACCATGCAGAATTTTGATGGATGAGGATATCATCTGAAGATCCTGCTCCTCCAGCTGGACCTCGAGCGACAGCAAGTGGTTCGTCATTTCGCAGGATGAGATTCCCCGATTGATGTTCCATCTCAGATGCCCCGGCTCCAGTACATAGCGGGTTAGTCTTTTATGATTCCTCGGATCCATGTGTACAAGCGCCCTCGACACGATCCTGCGGATGCCCGTTGCATTGGCGAGAACCCTCCTGAATTCCAGGATATCCAGTTCAGCTGAATGAAGCAGTCCCTCATGTTTCTCCAGGTGCGCCATGATCTTGTTGAGCGCATAGAATACTCGCTGTAGAGCTTCGTTCAGCGCGCGGAGATCGTCTACGGCAGCTGGCTGGTCTCGCAATTGGGCCCCATAATATCCTGCGTTCGTGATACCACTAATCTCGCTTTGCAGGTGAAGGCAGAGATCAACAGCTTGTCTGATCTGCGCTACAATCTTTGAGACATCACCAAGTTTAGCTTTCTCCACTTCCACCTGCCGATAAGACTCGCGTATTTTTCTAACCCGTTCTTCCAACAGGGAAAGCTCTTTTCTCAAGAGTTCCCGGGCTTCAGCATCTGGGAGATTATCATGTGGCATCCTTCGCCGTTATTCATTAGCCTATAAATTCTTATCGGTTGAGATTCACTTCAAATTCTCATTCAAGAAATCAATTGTTTTATCCCAAGAATCTAACGTCTCATTTGGAGCAAAGCTAGCACCGGATGGATTCGCGAACGCATGCCCGACGCCGGGATAAATCGTAATGTCATTTTCTATATTGAGGTCATTCAACACGGTTTGGAATGCGTTTACGGCGGAAGGCGGGATTCCCGTGTCGTCTCCAGCGAATATGCCAAGCACAGGCCAGGTTATCTTTTCCAATTGTGTTTTGTCATTCGTTAATTGTCCATAGTAAATGACAGTTGCGTCCATTGGCTCGCCGGAGATCGCAAGCTGCAAGGATTCTCCCCCGCCAAAGCACCAGCCCATAGAGCCTATTTTTTCAGAGACTGATGGGCGCTCCCTCAGAAATGCTACTGCTTCCCTCATTGTTTGCGTTGCTTTTTCCTGATTATCTCTTACTGCCGTCACATATTCACGGGCTTGTTCAGGTGTCTCAGCAACTTTACCTTCATACAAGTCAACGGCAAGAACGACATAACCTTCATATGCGAGCTGATGTGCCATGCTTTTTACGTTTTCATTCAGGCCCCACCATTCGTGGATCATGATGACTCCCGGATATGTTCCTTCCTTAGGTCTTGCGAGATAACCATACGGCGTTTCTTCAACTGCGAGTTCATCAAAGTTGATCTCGCCAAAAAGCATGACGTTCCCATCATCATGTACAGTGCAAGTTCCTGAAATCTCAACTTCATTATCTTGACAACCCATGGTATCTGAGATGGGGTGTGTGCCTTCCAATGAATCATTCGTGGCATTCACTGGTTCCATGGCTTGAGGAGCGCACGCTAAGACTAAGATCAATGGAAGCATGAAAATCCACATTATATGCTGATTTCGATCCAAGAATTATATAAATCTTATGGTGTTAGTCGCTTGATCATTTCGCCGCTCATCTTAGCTGCCCCGGGTAATCGTTCGGCGAAAAATGCTTTGGTTTCATCAAACAGTCGTTTGTATCCTGCAACGTCTCCTCGCACGACGAGGTCTGCCCATTGCCGCACTGCGGAGTAAAACTCAAGATCATCTCCCCTGATGTTCATGTCCGTTAAGAGAGTATTAATAGATTGATCCAATAACCCTCCATCGTTAAACAGGTATTCAACGATTCCAAGCCGCAACCTGTACACGGGCGTTTGACAAATCAAGTTGTTATAGGGATTGATACCCCTTCTGCACCATGCGTCTGCCATCGCGAGCGTGCTCAGGTGTGAGTTTGGCGTTTGTACGCCTTCTTGGTTCCCGAGAGAGAAGTCTCCCATGACCGTATCGTCCAGATGGATGAGTGAACTGCCATTGCAAAAGACGTCGTCTCGTGCTTTCATGATTCTTTCTCTCACGCCCTTTTCATCTCCCTGGATGGCCATGCCAAATAACTCTGAGACCGATCTTGCATATTGCTGAACTTGCTCTTGGGCATACGGATTCAACATAGCAAGTCCTGAGTAGACGTGTGATTTCCCGCCCAGGATTCTCAGCATCATGAGTATCTTCACATTGTCGATTCCTCCCATGTAGGCGCTGTTCTCCCAAGGATTAAATCCCCGGTTCTTCCAGGCCGTTCCCATGCTTTCAAATCCCACATGGGTTACTGCTTGCGTGTCCGCAGTAATGCGGTCATGTGTTTGGTAGTCGGGAAGCTCGACGATATTTGATCCGAATAGTCCGAGAAGCGCTAGTGCTCTCTGGTATGCCTCATCCGTGCTTCTATGACGGATAACTGCCAGAATTTGGCCTTTTGGATCAACATTTGGTCCATGCAGGGAGTGCCCTGTGACAATGTGGACATCCCTTGGAAGCGAGGTTTCAAATGCTTTAATCTCTGGAGTCTTTACGGAGGTTTGACCAAACACGATTGCACCTTTTTTTGTTGATGGGCCACAGTCTGCTACGACTTGTCCAATGTTTTCCGCTTCTACGCAGTATATCACCATGTCGCACGCTCGAGAAACTGCTACACATTTGTTTGTCACTTTATAGTGGTGTTATTATCATTCGGAACTCCACAAGCTTTTTATACTCCGACTTAACGATTGTTTAAGAGGGGTGATCGTATGAAAAACCATGATGAAATACTGAAGGGCATCAAAGGACAGTGTGATGGATTGTTGAAGCATTCGGCGCAGGCAATCTATGTATACCTTGACGAAAGCCACAAGATCTGCAACAAAAAATTTGCCACGATGCTCGGATACGCATCTCCCGATGCATGGGCAAAGCAGCGAGGATCGTTTATCCAATCGTATGTTGATGGGAAAAGCCAATCCACGTTAGTAGGGGCATATCAAACTGCGATGAACAAACTCGCGGGGTCTGCTCTTAAGGTAACGTGGAAGACAAAAGGGGGCAAGAATGTTAATACGACAGTACTCCTTGTCCCCATGATCCATGAGGGGCATGCATATGCTCTGCATTTTATTGAGAAAATCTGAACGCCGCAAACTTATTATAGTACGTATCTTTAATTTAACAACGGGGTTGATCGTATGCACACATTGCCTAAACTTGATTACGCGTATGACGCGCTTGAACCGCATATCGATGCGAGGACGATGGAGATCCATCACACAAAGCATCATCAGGCGTATATTGACAAACTCAACGGCGCGATTAAGGGTACAGAGTTGGAAAAGAAAGATGTTCTGGACATCCTAAGAAGCCTCAATATTGTTCCTGAAAACATTCGCGGCATTGTCCGCAATCACGGTGGAGGGCACGCGAATCATTCCATGTTCTGGAAGATTATGGCGCCACATGGAGGGGGATATCCTTCTGGAAAACTTGGTGATGCTATTAACGCGGCGTTCGGAGGCTTTGATAAGTTCAAAGAAGCGTTTGCAGCTGCCGCAGTGGGCCAATTTGGCTCTGGATGGGCGTGGCTCGCAGTTAAAGATGGAAACCTGGTGATTGTCGCGACACCGAACCAGGACAATCCAATTTCACAGGGGATGAATCCAATCCTGGGCATTGATGTGTGGGAACACGCGTACTACCTGAAATTTCAGAACAAACGCGCAGAGTATATCGCTTCCTGGTGGAATGTCGTGAATTGGAAGGAAGTGGAGAGAAGGTTTGCGCATCACTAAATTTTACTTTAATATTTTGTTTTAAATTTTGGCGGCGGACGGTCAAAAAGCTTCGCTTTTTGCCCTGCTCGGCACCCCGTAAGGGACATCCCCCGCCTCGCCCGCGCCATAAGCTTTTTAATCTCTTCACTTCTCATCCTTCTCTATGCACCGATTTCCCTCACAAATATTGAAATCAACACAGCTCTCTCCAGATGTCAAGCTCCTGCGGTTTTCTGTGCCAACAGACTTTTCATTCATTCCCGGGCAATTCGCGTCGCTCATCATCCCTACTGGAGAAAAGCCCGTGAGAAAACCGTATTCAATCGCGTGCATGCCCAACGCCGAGTATGTTGAGTTCTGTGTGAAAAAACTGGGCAGCGGATCAACGCTGCTCCATGAGCTCCCCAATGGATCCGAGATAGAGATCACAGGGCCGTACGGGAGGTTCACTGTACAACATCCCGAAAATCCAATGGTTTTTGTAGCTACAGGGACGGGAGTTTCCCCATTCCGCGCAATGATCCCAAGCCTGCTCATGACAGGCTATACCTCGCCCGTTCATCTCATTTTTGGCTGCAGATCTGAAACGGGAATACTATTTAAGGATGAGTTTGAACAGCTCGCAAAAAAATATCCCCACTTCACGCATTCTGTAGTCGTGAGCAGGCCTTCAAGTGATTATGGCGGTGTTCACGGGAGAGTCGAAGTGCTGCTTGAGAAACTTCAGGATTTCAACGCTGACTTCTATATATGCGGATTGAATGAGATGATTGTTTCTGTGAGGACATTCCTTGAGAAGAAAGGAGTGCCTAAAGGGCGCATGTTTACGGAGAGGTATGATTGAATCTCGTTCAATACTCTTTTTATATAGGCATTCGTTTTCAATGTCCATGCCACACTTTAACGTCCTACACTGGGCTGCTGAGCCAGAGTATCGTATTTTGATGAGCTATTACTGTGAAAAGAATGGGCTCACGTACAAATGGGCGGCGAATATGAGGATGTTGCGCGAGGCGCTTCGTGAATCCACATTTGATGTGTATGTCCTCGATCCTTCAGACAGGAACGCGCTCGCGTTTGGACCTCTCCGCAGCGTTGTCGAACTCATTCGCGCACGGCATGCGAATGCACACATTGTTCTCTACGCTCCTGGCAGTCTTGAGCACGTAGCTCATGAATACGACATTAGGAGCGTGTCCCGCTCTGAGATGTTGGAGGACCAGTTTGTCCCCGTGCTCAGGATGCAGATTGGGCAGACCCAGAATTAAATGCCACCCGTATGCACTCCACGATATATTTATAATTGAAGCTGCACTTTGCGCGGACATGGCATTAACTGATGTTTTCAAGGATGTTAAAGTGCACTCGGCGGAGGCGCTCATGCATCGACTTGTCGCTTCAGAGCATCTTAAAAGTCTTTTTTTAGAGCACGCATTTTTACAGGAATTGCCAGTTCAAGAAGCGATGGCTGAGTTCGTGAATGGCTTTGTTGCCCGATGGAACGGTCTTTCCGGAGGCGTGCTTGAAGATGTCTTCACGACGCTCACGAATAAGGATCGGTTTTATGTTCAACCGAATGGCGTTGCTGACATACGGGGACCATTGGCGAGTCGCATGGTTCACAGAACAATGACGCCTGAGCACGGTATTGCTTATCTTCGAACACTCACCGCGAAGCTCAATGAATTTGAGTCGTTGCTCGCATACAACCGCAGGGTGTGCCCGCACTACACGGAGCACCTCAGGCCCGCCCATGTTACCGCGTTCGCGCAGGAGGCGTTTATAGAATCGTTTAAGGCTGCCAGAGGATCTTATACGATTGTTTAACTACTATCTAGTGGCTACATAATAGAAAGGTTTAAATATAAGTGCGTTTTAGATGGGATATTGGGGTGAAAAACGATGGATCAACTTCAACGAATACCAAAATATACTCGGGGAATTCAAACACCCGAAGCTCTTGAAAAGGCGGTTGTGCGACTCTTGAAAGACGCTGCGCGGCTTGCAGTATTGCTTGCGCAGAATCCGGATCAAGGACATTATCACAGCGCAGCTGCAAATAGACTTCACGAAGGAAGACATAATTGGGATGCATTGACAGACGCTCAAATCAACCTGGCGTATCTCAACTCGCCTCTGCTTCCGGCAGAGCTGCGCGATGAAGCAGATGCCACAACGGTTTTTTTGGATAATATATACAATATGATTGCTGACACTGAAAGAACTCTGCAGGTAGCTGATGCACAAACAAGGGCACAAGTCAGTCAGGTAGCAGGCTATCTCTTAGCTAACATGGAATGCGTTGGCACGAGCGGTGGTATCCCCTATGAGCCGCTATGCTTAGAAATGGGGCTCAAAGGAAGAATCCAGGACAGGATCTACCAGCGAGATCATCCGGAAGTCCGCAGAAGCCTGCCCCAGATCGTAGATGTCGGGGCAGGATATGCATAACTATAATTCCCTTTCTTCTTTATTTTTCATATTTGTTTTCTGACCTGATAATCCGACTTTAGGCGTTTTCTTAATGTAATCCATAGACGTAAACGGTTTTCCTGACAGCACAAGCTCATGATATTTTGGAAAGTCAAGCCATGTGTGCCAGACTCCGTCGATCTTGAACTTCTTTTTAGCGAGCATAACCGCTCTTGACACGGGATGATCGACTACAATCTCATATTCAGGCATGACCGCTTCCAACTGTTTTGCGTATTCTACAACTTGTTCATGCAGCGGCATGTTATTAATGCTCAATCGCTGTCGGGACGCGCCCACAAACATATAGCCTTTGACTTCGATAAAATCAGGGTCGCCTTTTTTGATCATGTCGGCGTATTCCTTGGGATCAACCATGTTCTCTCCCATGACTGCAGTGAGCCTGATCGTCGTGCGCTGAGGTTTTTGCGCCATATATTCCAGACTTTTTATGAGGCGCTCCCAGTAATCTTTGAACAAAGGCTTGTCAATCTCCTTGAGCAGTTTTTTATTCGGAGCGTCAAGGCTAATGTACAGCTGCGTTACGGGATTGAGATCGCGAATCTGCTCAGGATATTGCGCATTCGTGACGAGAAATGTTGAAATTCCTAGCTTATTGAATTCGCCAATGATTTCGTTGATTCTGGGATATGTGATGGGCTCTCCCGTGAGTGATAATGCAACGTGCTTGACAGTTTTGGAATCCTGATGCGCTTTTTTCACCATGTTTGGATGTCCGCCCATGCCAGAAAGCAGTTTTTGATGCTGCTTGAGGGATTCTTCGAGCATCATCACGGGATCATCAACACCCCATGTCCAATCTTTCGCGACGGGCGCTTTGTAGCCGCGCCAGCAAAACGTGCAGCGGTTTGCGCAACTCATACTAGTTGTCATCTGCATGCACTGATTGCTCATAATGCCGTAGAATGTCAGCTTGTAACAGCCACCCTCGCCTTTAATCATCTTCTTCGTCCAGCCGCAGACTTTCACGGCGGAGTGCTTGTATTTTCCAATCACTCTGTACTGCTGCTTCGTCAACTCTGCCTCGGCTACTGAGGAGATTTGCAATTCTTGTTTTGGAACGGCTTCGGTTAACATGCGATAAGAGAATGCGTAAAGAGTTTAAAATGATTATGTTAATTGCATTAACCTTTCTTTAACCATTTGCAAGTCTACGATAATGGTGTCAACTTTGCTTTTCAACTCACCAAGTTCCCGATCCATTCGGTTCACTTGCTCTTTCATGGGCCTGAGG
>CAZHJH010000058.1:412-810 GCA_964533475.1 uncultured Methanosarcinales archaeon | reverse complement strand
ATCTATTGCTTTTATTATAAGGATTACATGTTTAGAAATAAGATATGCAATAATGAATAGCGCTACGAGGATCCAAAACCGCGTAAGGCAAATCATCATGTATTGAGGACGTTTGGGCTTTTATGTCTTGTGGAGAAAAATCCGGAGGAATTTCGAGCTTTATATAGATGATACTCGCAGGGGTATTCATTCCCCTGCTGACGCACTCTCCGAACAAACCTTTAAATACTCCCGTGCCTGAATTTAAGTAGCTATGAAAACGGTCATCATCGTCGCATTGTTAATCATGCTGGTAGTGGGTGGATATGTAGCGTACACGTTCTGGAATCAAAAAAAGTCCGAGGGTGTGAGCGGGGATAATACCTCAGTCACTCCTGGAGCACCGACCTTGTTTGCGT
>CAZHJH010000058.1:0-402 GCA_964533475.1 uncultured Methanosarcinales archaeon | reverse complement strand
GAAATGTGCTTTCATCACCTGAAGGAATCAATTGTGGAGCAGATTGCACAGAGCTGTACGCCGCAGAATCTCTCATTAAACTCACCGCGCAGGGCTCGCTCCTGGGATGGGAAGGCGCTTGCGCAGGGACCAAAGATTGTACGCTCTCCATGAACCCCAATTTGTCCGTAATTGCCCGGTTTGCTCCCCGTCAAAAAACCAGCAAGGAATCTTTTATAGACAATTTCAACCGGGAGGATTCGTCCACGCTCGGCAAAGGCTGGCAGGAGATCAGCGGCGATTTCTTTGTGTATGGGAATGCATTGCAGAACAGCGCACTCTCAGGAAACCACATCGCGATCACTCCGCTTGACGCTCCTAATCAGGAACTCGAGGCTTCCTTCGCGTCAATGGGCAACCGAG
>CAZHJH010000057.1:4099-9389 GCA_964533475.1 uncultured Methanosarcinales archaeon | reverse complement strand
TGGATTATCCCATTTATAGAATGGATTGTGAAAGTCGATGTGCGTGTGATCGCGGCGGATATCCCCTCTCAGGAAGTCATCACGAAAGATAATGTTCCTATGAAGGTCAACGGCGTTGTATTTTTCAAAGTAACTCATGCTGACAAGGCTGTCCTTGAGGTTGAGGAGTATCGGTACGCGATATCTCAGCTTGCGCAGTCGGCGTTGAGGGATATGACGGGAAAAGCTGAGCTTGATTCCGTACTTGCAAAACGTGAGGAGATTGGCAATCAGATCCAAAAAGTCGTTGATAGCGAGACAGACCCATGGGGGATCAAAGTTACAGATGTTAAGATTAAGGACATTGAGCTTCCTGAAAACATGAAGCGCGCTATGGCGCATCAGGCCGAGGCTGAGCGAGATCGGAGGGCGCGCATTATTAATGCAGAGGCTGAAAAGCAGGCTGCGCAGAAACTGCGTGAGGCAGGAGATATCCTTGCTCACTCACCCGCTGCGATGAAACTCCGGTTGTATCAGACTTTGAATGACATCGCAGAAGAGAACAACTCCACGATTGTGCTTCCCTTTCCGGAAGAGCTTATGGATTTTATGATTTCAAAGAAAAAGAAAGAGTGAGGATTTCTTAGCCGTGTTGAACGTTCCTACTTCCAGCGAATAAGCACGTTCTGGTCAGAAGCGTTGAGTGGAATGTAAAACCCTTCTTGGGTAGGAAGGGCAGTGCCATTCGATGCAGTTGAAATCTCTTCGGGTATGAGCTTCGTTGTTACCTTCATAAGCACTGTCGCATTAAGTCCTGATAATTGTATTGTTGTCGTACGCGCAGCGAGATTCGTTGTCAATTCTGCTGCGATTTTGTCTGTTGTTCTTATGCTTTCCGTAAGTTGAGTTAGCGTAAAGAATCCTGTTTCTGGAATATCATCCAGCGTGTTAATAATTTCTGGATTCGACGCAAGCGCGTTGAAATCAAGGGGGATGATGTAAACGCCATATCCTTCAGGAAGGGCTTGGCTTGGATATAAGTAATACACGACGAGCTGCATGACCCCTCCAATAAGGCTCGGGGGATGTTCAGGTGGTGAATCCCGGTATCCTCCGATAACAAACGTGTGCCCTGAGTTTTCCGCTGCGAGCAGCGTGTCATAATTTGCGGCAAATTCGTATGGCCAAAACCCTCTCGCTTCAAACCCTTCCTTTTTGATCAAAACTCTGGATTTGCGCAATAGTTCTTCCTGAACTCCGTATGAAAGGTCTGCATAGCGCACAGGAAATGACCCCGTATGGTGAACATCAACATGCTTAAATTCTGATATGGAATATGGAAATTTCTCCGCTATATCAAGCAGGGAAAGATCTGTTGAATTGTATGCTGCTAAAAACATCGTTATGGGTATTCGTTCCCGCTCAAACATGCTGATCACACCACGCAGCTCACGCATATCCTGCGGAGGTTTGTCAAAAACCATGACATATGCCATCGACCGTACTGTTCCTACCTGGATGGGAGAGAATGTAAGTTGAATCGGCTCTGGTTTGAATTTGTACGGATTAAAGAAGTAAAAAAGAACTCCTGTAACAACAATGAGCAGCGTTACAAATGTGATGAGCTGCAGTGTATGCTTCTTCGTTTTCTCAGGAGTCTTTTCTTTCATCAAAGGGTTATTCCCTCCAATCGCAGCCATTCGGGCGTCGTGCGTGCCGTGTACTCCTCACGCAGAGAGTCTGATATCGTAAAGTTATCTGGATACGTGATGCGCCAAATCTTTAACGGCCCCATAAGCTGCCCGTTGTAATAAGCGAGCCGATGTTGCGCGCTGTCATCATAGACGAGCGAAAAATGTGCACTGTCCTCGTTAAAGAGGAAGAGTTTTGCCCACAATGCGCTGAGGCCTTTCTCTGAGACGTACATGATTGCCCCGTTTTCCTGCTGGTGAGTTGCATCAATGATCCGGGGAAATATCCGTACGCATCCCTTCAACCCTGAGGCGTTGAAATATATCTTTTTCTTGTCATAGACGCATTGAATGGGGACTTCTTCGCGAACCTCGTGATAAAATACGACTGCGCTTGGTTGCTCCAGATGGTATGTTCCTGAATCCTCATCTTCTACAACGGGAATCTTCAAGGCTCCGATGTAAGCTTCATTCTTGGGAAATACGCGGTCGTTATAGAAAACATCATCATCTAGGGCTGTAAACCCCGCGAAAAAATAAGTGGTAATATTTCCTTCCTTCACGATCTGCTGGGGGTTCATGACAAAGGTTCCAATCCATGAGAAGATGTCAAAGTTTTCGTCTGATCCTATGCTTGAGTATGCGGTGTATTTGCCGATTTCGTCCGAGATGATAAGTAGGTGTGTTGCTCCGTGTGCATAGAGAAACTCAAGTGCCTCCGTCTCATTGCGCGCAGACAGGACATGCCTGCCCATAAGGTGGTTCCAGTACGGTATGAAATTGCCTCCGTCCGTGATCGTTGCTCTGTTTCCTCCGGTTTGCACCCAATATCCATAATCCCACCAGTGTGCGAACACAGCATCGTCTGGAGTATTTTCTTGCACCCATTCCATGGCCTGCTGCCACTGTGCATTGAAGCTTGGCCCCGTGTATTGCGTGATTCTAAAACTCGTTGCCGCGTTGCTGAAAACAAGAGGAATGCTGACTAATGCTACAAGAGTAAATACGCCGTATTTTGTGATTGCTTCTTTATGATGAATTCCGTACTCAAGAGATTTCCATGCGAGATATCCGGCTGCGATGGCTGATGTCGGTGCGAGGATTATAAATAAGCGCACTCCTCCGCGCGCGGCGAGCATCGTGACTAAAAACCATATAAGGAAAAAAAGCGCCATGACGGGATATGAGGTTAGCTCATGATATGTTTGTTTCTCCCCCCAGTATCCGCGAAGGTAGACGAACATCGCAGAGAGTGCTAGCAATGCGAACGAAAACGTGTAGAGTAACAGTGAGGCTCTGCTTTCGCCGTCAAGAAACGATCCCTGGGCGGCTCTGCTGAAAATGAATCCAAAGAGCATGATGGCAAACGTGGTAAGGAGTGGTCCTTTGTGTTTTTTCAGCGGAAGTGTGTTTTTGAAGAGCAAAAAAACGCCTATGACGAATATGCTAAAGTAAAAAACGCCAAACGTCTCTATCCACGTGCTGAAGTATGGCAGCCTGTTTTCTGCAACGGTGAGCCCAAGGCGATTATTGCTGAGTCCTGCGGTAAGGAGATTGTGTATGTCCTGCGCAAAGGAAAAGATGCCAATGGCGCTGAAGAAAAGCCCTACAATTCCCGCAACGAGTCCCATAACGACGATCGACATAATCGGCTTAGGGAGATTGAGCTTTGGATAGTATCCTGCAACCATGCGATGCGCTACGATAATCACAAGTACCCCGTACATGAATGCCGTCGTTGAAGACGTGAGCAATCCAATAATGCCTCCATATTTCGCGGTGAAAAATGACAGAAACACCGTTGAGATGAGTGCCCACGATCCGTAGAGGATAATGTGCCTGTCTTCGAGTTTTTCAAGTATGAAGAGCACAAAATAAAATAACGCAATAATGATGAGCGCAAACTTGAATCCACCCCAGCTTAATCCCATGAGCCCCGTGGCAACTCCTGCAGCCAATCCAAGGAGAACTGCTTTTTTCCATGAATGCGTCATGTGCCCTTTGATGAACATTAGGAATGTAAGATACATGAATGTGAGTCCCATGGCTTCCTTGTCCGCGAATCCTGCCATTGTACGCTGCAGGTACGCGGGAATGACTGCAAGAAAGAGGGTAGAGAAGAATGCGATGTGGATATTGAAAAGGGAGCGAACGAGGAAGAAAAAGCAGACTGTTCCAACTACAAAGAAGATCACGGGATAAAAGATAACCGCTTGCTCTAAGGTTATGCCCGGAAGAAATATTGCTAAGAGTTTGTACAGGTACACAAAGACATAGCTCAGGAATATATTTTCCGAGGCGGTCTCGTGCCCAAGCGGATAATATCGCATCATGTCCACAACAGGAACGCTTCCCGTTGCAATGATTGCCCTCGCCATACGGAGAAAATAATACGGGTCAAGCTCCAGAATGTACTTGCCTTGCATGAGTCCAAGGTTTTGGATCCGAATGATCACTCCGGCTGCTAGAACTAGAACGAGGCCAATCCAGTAGTGAGGATAATATTTCCGAATATCCATAGTTCCCCCGCAGAATTACCACAAGCGCGTTTGTGGCGCAATTGCCTGCCAATTTTCTGTGATGAAGTCTTGATTGCCTGTTAAGATTGCCGTGCGCGGCCAAATGTCTTTCATGATGACACCCGCGACATGATCGATGTCTCTCTGATTGGTGAGGGTGTGAGTATCTGCATAATACGCTTCAATAATGCGATAGACGTACTGCTCCTCGATAATCTCATCATAGGGATTATCATTGTCGAAAAACGTGATCTCGTAAACTTGATTATTATATTGATCGGATTGAGGCTGCCAGAAGAAGATACGTGCGGTATTCTCGGTAAACTGTATTAGGTCAGTACGATAGACAGTAAAAGAGTATCCTGGGGGAGTTTGGATCCACTGGGCATTTTCCCGCGCACCACTATTCATGTAAGTAGTTGCACTTTGCTCATCATCAAAATCATCAATCTGGAAGATGACGGTGAAGTTCTCATAGCTGAGCGCGCCTTGCGGGTCTCTGTGCTCTATTCTAAACCCGTAGCTCAGCACCGTTTGGTTAACAATGCCGAGAACGGGCCGCTCATTGTCACCGTAATGTACATCCAAATATCCTGGGTTCGGCTCATAGTACAAGTAGCTCATGTTTCTTGATTGGTCGGTGGTTGGCCAGGCACGCATATAATAATAATCGCGGCAAGGAATTCCGAGCGCTCCACATATGTCCGCAGCGAAATTAACATGGCTCACAACGAGTTTGGATTGGCTGCGTGGAGGATCGCCCGGTGTGACGATGGGTTCTACAGTAGCTGAGATTGTACGCGGCAATCCTTCCGAATCGTATGATGAGGTCGTATAAATGCGGTCCGCACGCACAGGAATATCAAGATCGAGGTGCTCTCGTGCGTTGAGCGGCATTAATAGAATGACATAGATGTAATTAATGAAATTTCTTAGCCATTGGAAGAAGTCAAAAACAGGGCCTCCTTGGACGATGGGCTGCTGAAGATCAAAGATGACGATGCCATTCTCACGTTCGACCGTGTTTCCTGATAAAGGTAACTCAGCAAATCGGAACGTGTCAAATATGCCTTCATAATTATTCACGGAAGTGCCGAGAAG
>CAZHJH010000057.1:0-4089 GCA_964533475.1 uncultured Methanosarcinales archaeon | reverse complement strand
CCGAGTCTGCCTGACGCAAGATGCAGACGTTATTAATGCAAGGAGCAGAGGGTGCGCCAGGCAGGAAATCATAATCTGGATGCAGTGTGTTGCAGTTGGGAGTGGTTTCGTGCCTGATAATATCCGTCCACAATTGCTGATGCCCCGGGACGCTGTAGATGTAATTCGCAACGAAGCTGAGGTTATCGCAGTACAGGGTAAGATTTTTTGATATATCTGCGTGTTTCCACAGTTCATTCGCTACAAGCCGTGTTCTTGAAGTCCAAACTCCCGCGGTAACCCTTTCGCCTGATCCAAAGAAGTCTTCTTCATCAACGGCTCTGCAGTATAAATCTCCGAAGTACGTTCCCTCGGGCACACAATAATCCTGACTCGCTGGAGACCCGGCTGCTTGACTGCTCACATAACATTCAGATTCCCCTGAGCAGTATCCCGTGTATCCTAGCCAGTCAACACGCGACTTTCCCACTTGCCATGTTCCATCCGCGCAGAAAAACGTTCCAGTGTCAAATGTCCTGCGCGTCCCGTCTGAAACGCACGCGCCTTCTGGAGGCTCGATGGATGACCAGCATTCATCTGCCGCGCAGCACTCCATGCTCGAATCCGGCACAGGGGAGTCTTTTCTTTGTGTTCTGATTACAGGAGATTGCTTCCATTCATTTGTAGGTGAACAATAGTAAATCTGTCCACTGACGTTGATGTTTTCGCACTCTGTAACATTTGCATCTTCGGAAACTCTCTGGATGCTCTCACTGCTGTCGAGTTGGCTGGGGATATCAAGGGGATTTGCTGACGGTTGAATCGATATGACGCGCCTGCGAATAAGGTCTCGAACATCCGAATCATTTTGAAATTGAAGAATATTCGTGAAGTCCCCCGCGCCTATACTTCCCTGATTCAGAAACGTATATACTATCGCTTGTTGAAACTCGGGCCTGTAATCAAATACGCTGTCCGGATCGTCAATGCGAACACTAAAAACGTATGAGCCTCGGGGTGGAATCCTCCATACCTGCTGTGCTTTCCCATCTAAGGAATATTCCGTTCGATTAAACCATTCTCCAAAGATTTCTTGCGGGGTTGTCGGATTCGATGGGCCGCCTATCTGTGATAAATAAAACGCATCAGCGGTTTGATCATAATCAAATATGAGCGCTTGGAAATAAATGAGGTATTCCTGATTATTGTACGTATGGTTGAATACGGCATTGTAATTATGAAGCAATCCCGTGACGGGTCCTGGCTGTTCAGGGGGCGCATATGCTGTATGCGCAAACCACCAATAGCGAAGATCCTGAAGCGGAATGTATGGATAGTTGCATCCATAAAACGATCCTTTGGCGACGAGCAGCGTATCCGTGTTCTCGGGCCCGAAGAACGAATACGGCATATTCCTGTCTTCAAATGGGGCAATGTTGTCTGAAGGTAAAGGAATCTTCACCCCAAACCAACAGGCATCAGTTGTATCATCATACGTTTTCATCCCAACACAGCATTTGCTTCCCGTCCATCCGCCTTTCGGATCCGGTAGATTTGCAAAATGAGCCTCACATTCTGGCCTCGTCGCCGGTTCAAATTGCGCAACGTCTGTGCAGTCGTATGATTGGGCTCCGTTGATTGATGAGGTTTCGCCAGCTGCAAAGCGAACACCTCCAATATTGTCTGAGAATGCGTTTTCTAGGCCTTTGCACTCCTGAATAGACTTTATTGCGTCAGGACTCACACAACGGTATTCGTGTGTTTGTTGAGGTGAAAAGGTGACCTCTTTAGTAATATTCAGGAATCCGGTGCTCGGAAATATCAAGCCTCGGGTAAAGAATGGATTTGATGAAACTGCATTTCCGCAACCAATCCATCGCGCTTGATTGTCAATATTCATCGCGGTCACGTCTAAGGTAATGCACTCCGATCGTTTGATCTCTCCAATGTTGTCTTCCGCGCTCATCCAATCGCGGCCATCGCAGAGGAAGTGCTCAGTATTATAGACTGAAATGCTTCCACAGTCCGTCGCGTCATCCCCACAGCAGAAATTCTCTGCGGCACTTCCATCGTCTGGCCCGTCAGGAATCCAGCTCATCTCCGGTTTTTGACATAATCCGGGGTCTTCATCAGGGTCGCAAGACTCGTCTGTCTGGCCGTTGCAATTGTTATCGCGGTCATCGCCGCAAACCTCAGCCGGTGCTTGAGGACATGCGTCGCACGTTTGATATTGCTGACACGTCGTATAATTCATGCAAGTGTTTTGCCCATCTTCATCAGTCTGACCATCACAGTCATCATCTATATTATTGCATGTTTCCGCAGGCCAAGGGCCTTCATCAATCTGACCATCACAATCATTATCTCGGCCGTCGCATACTTCTGCAGAGGTAGTGCAAATGGGCTGGTACGAGAATCGAATATTATTAACTCCTGTGGCGTCGCCCCGAAATTCAAATACCGTGACACTCACTCCTTGATTTCCATTGAAGTTGCAGCCTTCTCCATTGCGGCAAGTATAGTCTTGGTCAGAATCTATGTCATCCATAGCATACATAAGATGCCATGCGTTGTTCAGGTCATAATACCCGAATTCGCCATATTCTTCCTCCCCCCAATCCGTCCATGTCCACGTAATGTTGTACAGGATTGAGGGAGTGGCAAAACTATACCGGTAGGGGACATTAACATAATCCGGAAACTGTAGCTGCTCTGTTAGGACGCTCCCGGGCTGTTGAAAGAGCGCGGTGGCTTGGCTGCTATCTTGTATTTGATCATGGATCGTAACTTTACCGAATACTCCAAGCGGAGCATAGGTAGAAATAATGTTAGTCGCAAGAGGTGTTGTAAGAGAGCTTGTTTGCTCCGCAATCCCAAACGGCATGAGCACAATACTGAGTAAAACCATCCAACAAAGCATCATGACGAGTATTCTCATTACTTCACGCTCTTTTTTTCCTAGTGTAGTCCTGGGCGAGTTTGTTTATAAAGTTTTCTATGAACCCCTAGCGTTTGCTGAGCATGCGAGTTAATGCCTTAACATCAAGAGGATTTCTCATGTGCTCAGGAGAAGAAGCAAGGGAAACGAGATCATAAGCGACGTCATATTTTGAGCATAAACGTATATTCTGTTGGACTTTCCCGAGAAGTCTGCTGCGCTTTTCCGCGCTTGAGGAAAAATAAGAAGTCAGAGAGAAGCAAAAGGTTGTATGATATTTTTTAGCTATGGCGCAGAGCACGTGATTGAGCTGTGAAGTTCGTGTATGAGTCGTGTCTTTGCCTGCAGACGATTCTATGTCCAGGATAAACGAAGGCCTGAGTTGTTCGAGGCAAGTGCGAAGATCCTGATGTGATGCAAGTTTGAGAATTCTCTGCTCGGGCCAGTGGCTGTGCTTTCTGTCAGTGATGAGTAATAGCGGTTTAACAATAATTGTTTTCGGCAGCGATGCAATTATTTCCTTTCCCGTATCGAGACCACTGGGGGAATAACAGAGGTATAAGCAATCATATTCGAGGAGCTCGGCCATACGAACAAATTCCTTTTCGTTTCCTCGGGGGATCACAATGTCATAGTGCATAAAAAGGAAAAGCCATTGACATTAATAAACTCTCCGTGATGTAAGTGCAGTCAAGTTTATTGTGATGAGCAGTGGATTCGGCCTTGGCGCTGGTCGAACCGGGGGATGCCCCATCCGGGGTGGTTCGACGAGGAGCGTGAGCGACGAGAAGCCGCCAAGGAGGCCGAATGAAGATCATAAAACTACAAAACATAATCAAGTTGACTTTACTCAGGATGTATATACTCGAATACATAAATCTATTTATATATTGATATTTTTTGGGAATGTATGGTAAGTTCGACGCATATGGGCTCTTGGAATTGTTTTCCAAAGAGAGTCGACTTTACCGTGCCGACCATTTATTGCTAAGGACCGGCGTGATTCCTTGGTTCTGGCAATCGTGGTCAATACTTCTGATCAGCATTGTTGGAACCAAGAGAAAGCTATGAGGTGACCAACCATGAGGCCGCAAACGTGCATTGCCTGCCAAGAGGCAATAACAAACCCAATATGCCCCGAATGCTTGGAACGGGAGATTGAGGCATGGCTT
>CAZHJH010000056.1:0-9400 GCA_964533475.1 uncultured Methanosarcinales archaeon | reverse complement strand
TATCAATTGCCAAGGTATCAATACCATTGATGAGCGAATCATTCCTTCGTTGGAATTTATTGCTCATTCGCTTGGCGATAATTGCAGATTCCAGAACGCGAGCGATGACCTATACAAGGCGCTTCGATCGGCGCATGTAACTCCCGAACACATGGGCATCGATCAGAAATCCTTGCAGGAAGGCCTGTGACGGGAAAACTATTTAAATGGCAGGTTTCTGATCTGTTGAATGAAATTTCTGGAAGCGCTCGAGAAGCTCGAGAATGATCATGCGTTCAAAGAATGGCGTAAAGAGCATCCAAAGGATATTCTCGCGCATGGCTTCATGATGCTTGAGCAGACGAATCTTGATTTCTGGCATATCGGGTATTATGATGAGACCGCGGACAAGATCACTTCTTTTGAGGTCACGGATAAAAAAGTTGTCGCGAATGAGCCCACGGACATTTTTAAGCGGCCCGAGGCGAAAATCATCGCGTTAACTCCGGAGACAATCTCTGTTGAGCTCCCCGACGCTCTGGATACTGCCGATAAATTCCAGAAGAAGGAGTATCCCAATGACGATCCGCAGAAAGTCATTGTGATTCTGCAGCATATTGATAATGTGCAAGTCTATAATATTACGTACATCTCTGCCGCGCTGAATACGCTCACGATGCGTGTTGACGCGTGCACGGGGGAATTAATATTTCATAAATTAATGCCCTTGATGGAGTACAAACAAACGTAAGTATTTGTGTATTGCTTTTTGCTTACATATATTCGCAAGTTCATCCTCAAACGATACGATCAGACTTGCAATTTCTTTATAAACCTCGTTCGCACTTCGTAAGCATTGGGTTTGCCTAATACCAAAATTTCAAATTCCTATCCCGATGTTGTGGATCAAAGGCACCCCCTATTATCTAACGACGTTCTGGGATAGGAGTTTTGAAATTAATGTTCTTTTGCGCTTCTAATTTCTTATAAGTTTCAAGCAGGATATTCACTTAGAGTTCCATAAGGACTTTTCTCATTTGAAAGTTACAAGACAATCTATTTATAATAGTAAAAAAACAAAAAAAGCAATGAAGAAGCCCAAGGACATTACAAAAAAAATAAGTTATAACACGGTCCGGAGCAACCAAACCTTGGGGGGTTTTCTTAAGGACGAAGTTAAAGTGCAGGATGCCACATAAATCTTTTTATAATCGCTATTGTCTCGCATAGATATGCTCTCGAAGGAAGAATACGCCTTATTAATCCAGGATGCGATCCAGCGCAATGAATCCATTGTTATTGGCGCGAACTGCTCCGTGACGTATAGCGGCCGCGCGGAATCCTTTCTTGATTTTGGGGATCGCATCATCATTATCAAAGCGGATAATACGTTATTGATTCATCAACCCGTGGGCAATAATCCCATTAATTACATGAAGCCAAATACGGGCCATAGCGTCAGCTTGCATGATGGCCAATTGACGCTTAAAAGCAGGAATCTTCCCCAAAAGGAATATATGGATATCGTCATAAAGCAAATATATTTCTTCAATTCTCATAAGATGGAAGACGCAAAGGAAATTCTTATCAACGGAACAGAGAAGGACATGTCTGACATGCTGTTCAGTAGCCCAGACCTTATTGAGCCCGGCTTTACCCCTTTAAGCCGGGAAGAGCATACCCAATTCGGATTTATTGATCTTTTCGGATTTGATCGGAATAATATTCTCACTATTGTTGAATGCAAGCGCTACACCGCGGATTTTAAGGCTGTGGAGCAGCTTGACAGGTACGTGCAGAAAATCAAACGCTCCAAAGGCATCGTGCACGCGCGGGGCATTCTGGCGGCGCCAAAAATTTCCCCAAACGCTCGGGTCCTGCTTGAGCAGAAAGGGTACGAGTTTCGCGAGATTAATCCTCCTAAGCGCCTCGAGCGCTTTAATCGTGACCAGGCAAGCCTGCACCAATTCAAATAGAAAGGTGATAAATCAGAAATTCTTTAAGGCCAGGTATTCCTGAGATGTCGAAGCATTCCTGCGCGTTAATGATTACTTTGCTGTTGAGGTCAATGACGCAATACCCTCCATCAAGGTGTCTGCCTATGGGGCGTTCAGGAAGCGATGCAAACTGCTGGGTTCGGAGCATGTGTTCTACTTCCCGATAATGTAGCTGGCTAAGTGTGAGCGTGTTCCCTTTGACAAGCAGCAGCGTGATGAATGTCATGAAAAATATGGGCATTCATGGCTTTATATGAGTTTCTGAGATTTTTTCGGAAGAATTTCGATGACTTTTTCTCTGCTTCGTAAACCATGCAATAATCGGACCGTGCATCCAAGTTCTTTCGTGAGAAATCGAACAAGTTCCTTATTGGCCTTATTATGCTCTGCGGGTTCACTAACCGCGATGCGATACGCACCCCGCTCAGCATCATAGCCTATAATTTTACTTTGAGGAGCGTTTGGCTTGATAACAACACGATGTTTTCCCGGAGCGATCATACGTGCTCCTCGAGTTTGAAGCATATGATGTTCGTGAGTTCCTGGATGATGTTGACGAGGTAATGCGCGAGCCTCGCATCTCGAGCGCTTTGGTTCGCCACGTCATGGATTTTGTTTATGAACTGCTTCCTGAATTTGAACACCTCGTTCATATCCTTCAGGTCGAATTTATAATAGAGCTGGTAGCATTTGTCCATATACGAATTAGCTTCTTTGAAAAGCGCAATGATTGTTGGTGAAATATTTTTAATCGCTTTTCCTTTTGAATCCATGAAGAAATCGCAGAGGTATTTGTACTCGTCGGCTACTTTTTCGACATGCTCAACGATGAGATATGTGGGGATTACTTTTTTGAGCTCGGCGTATCCTTTTTGATGCAGGATTCTTCTGCAGAACGCGGTATATTTGTTATTGTTGAGCTCCTGCAGCTTAATGTTCTTAATCGGAGTCATGTTCCCTTGTTCCATGCATTCCACAAGTTCCGTCGCCATGGATTTGAGGAGCAGGAATGTTCTTCGGATGATATTATCAAATTCTGCTTCATAGACTCCCGCAATGCTCCTGATCGTGCAATGTGAGTTGCGCTGCTCAATAATCTCAAATCCGATCATCTCATTCTGGATGACTGCTTGAATCTTCTCAGGAAGGAGCGGATCCGTATAGTGCAAGGTTACCTCATGATAGCCCACTTTGTAAAGCGCGTAGAGGATATCCTTGAGGCTTTGGTCGAGTCCAGAAACGTCGAGTTCTACGGCTTTGCTATCCGTCGATTTTTGGGTCGTGATTGCAATGGTCTTGCCGAGATCCTGCACTTCGACTTGCTCTCCTTTATGTATGCCATACCGTGAAATCCACTGCTTAGGTAAGCTTACCAGGTATGTGCTGTTGGCAATCTGTATTATACTGCGTTGCATGAATTTGCCCCCGTAATTCTAAGCTGTTGCAGCCCCTACTTAAATATTTTTCGGATTTATATAAAAAGACCAGTTTTTATAAAATATAAGGCATAGATATATAAGTTAACTATTGTTATTTCCGTCCATGTTAGGGGTTTGAAGCCTATAAGGCATAGGTATATATATTAACTATAGTTAAGTAGGTGTGAGGGGATGGTAGACTATAATCAATCTGAGGAACATGAAGGTAAAGACATATACGACGAGGAAGAGCTCGAATGGCTAACGGAGAGCGAAGCCATATCGCCAGGAGAAGCCTGGTTTATGCTTGGCTGGCAACGGGCTCGTTGACATAGTAATCTTCACAAGTGCATTCATTTGAATAGATATACTGGGGGGATGTGCATGAAATACCAGCAGTGTGTCATGTGTGGCTCAATGATTACGAAGAGTGGCATCATGGATCCGTACATCTGCCGGGACTGTGAGCGCGAGCTTGAGACGATGGAGCTCCGCAGGGAATATTGGCTAGACCAAGCATAGGCGGTTAGCCACTTGAAAGTAGTAAATATTTAAATATATTTATATAGGAGTGGTAGTTCGCTTCACTTATGGCTGAATCTGGAATGTATACGCTCTTACTGGCTGATGATGAGGAGGTGATCAGAGAGCTCATTTTAGAAGGTATTTCGGAGTGGAATCATCGCAATCCCGCCTGCGGGTTTACTGTCATCCCTGCCAATGACGGGCATGAAGGGATATCACTCTTTCAGGCGAATATGCAACGGGTCGATGCAGTGCTCACCGATATTAATATGAAGCCTCGGTCGGGAGTTGACCTCATCAACTATGTGCACGCAAATCGCCCTGCAGTAGTGTGTTTCGGCATGAGTGCTGGATTGTTTGCTCTTGAAGATCAAGTCAATAGCTTAAGAAGCGATGGTACTTTAAAGGATTTGTTTAACAAACCGTTCTCGCCATTTTCGGCGTTATATGATGCACTCGATGCAATTTATAACGCAATCCCGCAGCGTGAATAACCGCTTCAGCTGTAATCTCTCCATGTGTGCTTGCATTTCTCACAACGGAAGAATTTTGTTTCCGGTTCGTCTCCTGCGCGTGTTTGTTTTGACCAGAAAAAAGATTTAGGATGCTTGCAGCGCGGGCATTCCTGATTCGCGAGGGGGAATGGCTCAGTCACTTTCTCTATCACGTCTAAAGCAGCGGTTCTTGGCTTCATTTTCTCCTGAATCCTTCCTAAGCTTGGATCCGTTGATGTGAAGCCGCAGCTACATACAAGGACGTTCTGGTCATGCTCCTTCTTGATCCTTAGCAAGGATCCACATTTTGGACAAAACATAGGATTATGTATACGCGCAGATGATCATGTTGGGTGAGAACAGGCACAGCATATTCACTGCCCATATCTTAAGGTATCCAAGGAACGGAATGCGCAGCACGGCCACGCTCCCTTTTCCATACTTCTGATACCCGATGAGCTGCTCGGGGAGTATTTTTTGTTCATTCGGATTCATATCAGGATTGTGATCTCCCTTCGTTTGGTAATATTCGTCCCCTTTTGCGATCACACGATGAATAATCGGATCTGGCAGTGTGCTTTGGAATACAATAACATCTCCAACATCAATAGTTTCCTTGCCGTGCAAGACCATGATGTCTCCTCGGTTGAATCCATGAGAAAGCGGAAATCCCTTAAACATCTCTTTCGTGATCCCGCGTTGTGCATACCAGGACTCCTGCGTACTCCACCATGATTCGAAGCCCCCGTCATGCTCCATGCTTCCGCTCACAACCGCAACAATCGGATGTGTTGTAGCGAGCATAAGTCCTAATCCGGGATACACTACGAATTTGATGAGCACGAACGCGAGTATGACATTGACAATCCAGGAGAGAAGGCTGTCGTCTTCCCATATGAACCACCACGCCTTTCTCAGCCACCGCCTCCATTGCATGTTCGCTTGGTTGTGGAAACCATTAAAAAGCTTTTGTTTTTTCCTTCTCCTTATGCATGCAAACTATTATGAGGGCGTTCTGCAGCTCCGTAATCCGACAGAGCAGGTTGAGCAGTTCATCATCCATGAGTTCAAGCGGAAAAAAACAGTGTTCATCACAAAGGAAAAAAGGATGAAGGACGGCGTTGACTTGTACGTGACGGATCAGCGTTTCCTGCAGAGTCTCGGAAAGCGTCTTCAGGAGGCATTTCCCGGGGAGTTGAAAGTCTCTGGGACGCTGCATACGAGGAATAAGCAGACGAGCAAGGACGTCTATCGGATAACTGTTTTTTTTCGTCTCTACCCGTTTGCGCGTGGCAAGCACTATCGGTATCGCGGCGAGGATGTCATGATCATGCGCTGGGGGAAAAAAGTGACCGTGAAGTCAGCATCAGGAAGAAGACTGCTTGTGGATTTTCACGAGTTGAAGGACCTATAAGTTTTTATAGCGGGATTGTTCAGGATGCGTATGCGGTGGCATCTCTTTTTTGTGGTCGTACTTCTCGCAGGGTGTACGGGCAGCGCCCCGTTAGTCATGCAGAATCTGGAGGGATATGCTGATGCCATTCATGACGCTGAGCGGTCTGTGCGTGTTGATCCGTCTAATATAGATCATCGTATGCAGCTCTTACGGGCATATTATGCGTATGATACTGAGTTCGCGAAGCTCCGCAATGTTCCCGAGTACAATCAGCCATTTCTTATTCAGGGAGGGGTGGAGCGGTGTGCGCTCCTTATTCATGGATTTTCAGCGTCTCCGCATGAGGTGCTCGATCTTGCGTTAACCATGCATCGCGAGTTGAATCTCACGGTGTATGCTCCTTTGCTTGCAGGGCATGGTGGGGATGACCGTGATCTGCGCTATGCTCGCTGGGAGGATTGGAATGCGAGCGTTCAGCCTGCGTTTTCCGTTTTGAAGAAATCATGCGATGAGGTAGTTGTGGGAGGTGTTTCGCTGGGTGCGGATCTTGCCCTCGATATCGCTAAGCAGAATGAAGTAGATGCGATCATCGCCGTGAGTCCTCCTGTTGTGTTGCGGAGCAGGCTCTCGGACTACGCGTTTGTTCTCAAGTATGTGCGCCCCATTCAACGTAATGATAAGTTGACAGAGGAGCAGAAGAGGTATTACACATACAACCGCTCTGTCGCTGCGATTGCTGAGTTGGATGAGTACTTGAATTATTTTCCACAAGACCTCGACGCAGTCTCGGCTCCGCTGTTTATTATTCAGTCTAAGAATGACACAACAATAGATCCTCTCAGCGCGTCGATGGTTCTCAATAGGGTGCAATCACCGGACAAAGATGTTCTTTGGATGGAAGGAGAGAGCCACGTCATCCTTAATGGACCGGCGCGTCAGCAGGCAATAGAAGCAATAATTCAATTTCTGAGAGAACATTAACTTTTCTTTTTCCCGCGCGGTTTCTCCACAATTTCTGGCGGAGGCATTTTCGTGTGGATCACCTTTATGCTCTTCCCGATGTATTCTTTCTGGAGGAAAAGCATGTAGATGAAGAGCCCGATGATGACCATCTCAAACACGCCGTTGAGGACTCTGGGAAGGTCTGCAATGCCGAGGATTCGTAATGCGGTAAATCCTTCCTCAACGAGGTATATGCAAAATGCGGCAAAGAGCACTTTCCATGGTCGCATGTATACGAGCCTGTTGGGAAGGTGAAACATGCGTATGAAGAGGTAGAACGCAATCGCAGCAAGCACAAGATTGTAAAACGGTGCGACAAGTCCAAGGGCGATCTCAAATTCTGATGCCATTATTCTTCACCTATCCTAATCTGCATGACGAGTGTAACAACAAGCAGCGCAATGATCGCGGATGTTATGACATGCGTGAGGAACGGGCTTGTATAGATGCCAAAACTGCGCAACGCGCCGATCACCTCAAGAGCCATAAAGAGCAGAAGGGCGATAATGAGAACTTTCCAAGGTTTCAGATGTGACCGCTGGTGGGATATCCGAAAAAGCGAGATCGCCATGACCGCGGCAACCAGGGCAAGGAACAGGTTTGCGATTTGCAGCGTGCCATAAATGTATAAATATGTGCTCAATCAAGCCACCTCTTTAGAACAACGCTGCGTTTACTCCTATATAAATGTTGCTGTTCACATTCGAGCGAGTGAATACGCGCGTTTTTCCTTGTACTCCGTGATAATATTCGACAGCAGCGCCTGCTCCTGCAAGTGGCGCTCGAGTTGGTCTTTGGGAATAAGCACAAACGTTCAAAGGCGATGACCTCGAGATCTCCGCGGCAAAGCAGCCACACGTCTACCTGTTTCTTGAGTTTTTCACTGGGCGGATGTTCGCAGAGGATGCAGCGCAGCCGCGGCGCAATGCTTTGCACCGCGGGAATATTAATCATATTCGGGCGTTCCACGTACAGAAGACTTCCGCGCTGCGCGCGGGTAATCTCGCTCTTGCTGAGCGAGTGCAGTTTCCGCACGGGCACGTACGTGTCTGCGCGCTCGAGCAGCGTGATGAGCTGCTGGCGCTCCGCCCGCAACTGATCTGTCCGTGAACGTTCGCGCATGAGTGAATCTCGGAGTGATTGCACCATGCGCTCAGCCCGACCGAGCTGCTCCTGGTGTGCCTCAGGCCCCTTGGCCTGTCGTGCGCGGCCCAGCGCGCGTTGATTCTTCAGGAGTTCGTGTCGCAGTCGGTTAATCTGTTGTTTAAGCCAAAGCACGTCTCTCTCAGCTTTGCTCAGCACGCGATGGTGAACCTCTTGAGGTTTCCGCGGTTCGTCAATGACGCGCGGCTGTTCAGGGTGTGTGAGCGTGTCCAGGAGCTGTCTTAAATGCGCGTCCGGATGCAGTAATGCCTCGCGGAGCAATGCCTCTTCATGCTCTTTGTTTCCTTCGAGAATTTCATATACCGTTTTAAGAAGGGGAGTGATGTGGTTAAACGCAAAGTGAGCTGCCGCGCAGGCGTCCATCTCATGATTGTTTTTGTATGGGAATCCTCTGCTGAGTTCCCTTTTTTCCTGAATGAGCAGGTCCTCATGTGGGGCAATCGCTCGCGCACCGAGCTTTACCCGCATCGTGTCAACAAATGATGGAATATTTTTTTTGTCCGTGCCAATGATCAGCACTCTGCCGTAGCTCACCGTTTCGCGGATGATCACATCCAATGGGAGGTGTTTTCCGGACCGCAGTGCAACAACATTACCAGAAAGATCAAGCAGAGCATACGCCGCAGTCGTTCCAGGATCCAGTCCCATGATAAGGAATTTCCTTCTGATCGCCCCCGATTCTGCAAAACACACGCGCCTATAAAAATATTGTGGTCATCTTTTTATAATCCGCACGGTTTCCCCGGTTCATGATTATCATCGACGGTTCTCAGGGCGAAGGCGGTGGCCAGATTGTGAGGACAGCATTAGCCATGTCCGCGCTCACGCAAAAACCTATAACGATCACAAACATCAGAAAGGGCAGATGCGTTTCTGGTTTAAAGGCAGAGCATCTCGCGTGCATTACCGCTTTGGGGGAGCTTTGTGATGCCGGTGTGGAAGGCGCAGTCTTAGGGTCAGAAACAGTTACGTTCATTCCCAAACATCCTGTAAAGGCGAGAACGCTCTCTCTTGATATTGGAACCGCAGGTTCTATAACGCTCCTTTTGCAGGCATTGCTTCCTGTGTGTATTCGTGTGCATCCTAAGGTGAGAATCAAAGTGAAGGGCGGGACAGATGTGAAGTGGTCTCAGCCCGTTGATTATTTTCGGGAAATCCTGCTTCCTGTGCTTGAGCAATATGCTTCAATATCCTTGACGGTTGAGCAGCGAGGATATTTTCCAACCGGCGGCGGGAGCGTGGATTTACTCATGAAGCCTCATGAAGGAGTGATGCCTCCAATATCCATAACGGATCGGGGAAAATTAATTCAGCTAAAAGGCGTGAGCCATGCCTCTTCTATGCTTGAGAAGAATACTGTTGCGGAGCGTCAGGCGCGCTCAGCGATGGCTACGCTTTCATCTCTCAATGTTCCGATTGATATTC
>CAZHJH010000055.1:8843-9447 GCA_964533475.1 uncultured Methanosarcinales archaeon | reverse complement strand
CGCTGGCTTCAGAAGGGCGTTGCATCATTGACATTTGACGATTTTCCCGTTTTGGAGCATAGGATTAACTTTGAAAAAGTGCGCGCATACCCTATGAGGGATGACATTTTTATTCCTGAAGAACATTGGATAGATGCTATTCGAGATCCCATCCCTGATCGTAAGGATTATGAGCGCTCGCATGTCATTCGCCCAGAGGAGTTTGCGGGAGTTGTGCAGCGTTACGGACTCATCGCTGTGCTGGGAAGCTGTGAGGCACAGGAACGAAAAGTCATTCAAGCCAGCATTAGTCAACTTAAAGATGAACTGAGCGAAATTCCTGAATTGCAGAAACTGCATCCAAGGGCAATAGCGCTTATGGATCCTGAACTGTATGCTCGGGCACGCATGTTGTTTGGCAGGTATGAGTGGGCACTTATCGACCTTTGCGGCCATAGTCTCCGTCCTTCCATATTGGAGCAGTATTGGATAAATGCGCATAGGCTTTTAGTCGATCATGGAGAGGAAGCAGCGCGATCATATTTGCGCGCGTATAAAGTTGCGCCGCGTAAAGTTGATCGTTTTATTGCGAGAGCTCTCCAGAACCTTGACCAGAAAACGATCA
>CAZHJH010000055.1:6908-8833 GCA_964533475.1 uncultured Methanosarcinales archaeon | reverse complement strand
TGAGCACATTGTCGAGCAGGAGCTTGTGGATGCCGGCGTGTTTTATAGACGACAGGTCCCGTATAAGGACATCGCTGAAACGAATAAGCGTTATGTTGCGGATTTTGTTGTTGGCCGGGTCATTATTGAAGTGACATCAACTGATGATTGCTTTATTCACGACGAAAAGTACTGGGCGCGCATGGATGAGAAAAAACGGCTTGCTGCGCACGCCGGATATGATTTTTTACAGATAGATGAAGACTCAAAACTTCCCGAGACATTGCAGGCAGCGATTGCTCAGGCGACTTTGCCTGCTCGCGTGTATGAGCTTGAGTCTCGTCCTGTATTCGAGCCATCATCCGGTTCAGGGCAGCTGGCTAAAATATACACGGTGGCTCAGATTTTCTACGCGACGAAAAAGCATCAGAACGGCCCTATGATCAGTGTGATGAGAAAACGGTTGATCGCGGGGTAAGCGTCAGAAATCAGTAAGCTTCTTCTCCTTTTTAAGATGAATAATGGTCGTATTCCCTTCAGCGCCGCCTTCTGTTTTCGTCGTTTCAATAAAACCGCCAACCTCAAGCTTCGCGATGTTGCGCTGGAATGTCTTATATGTCATCATGCCTTTGTTGTCTTGATAGACTTTGAATAAATCGCCTATCTTCTTGCCTTCATGCGTTTTGATAAGCCCAAGGATAAATCTGCTTTCATCCTGAAGATCCGTGCTGCTTTTCACGTTGAACTCTTCAATCTTTGCAATGGCAGCCTGCGCGTGCTCAGCAAGGATTTTGCGCGAGCTTTTGTCCTCCGCGAGATGTGCCGACTCCTTGAGCAAGTAAAGCCCTTTGCGTACGTCTTCTTGTTCAGCCGTTTTTTTCGCGATGAGCTCAAGCGCCTCTTTCGTCATCACGCCCTGGACAAACGCAACGTCCGCGCGCAGCTCAAGTATTTTGCGAATTTCCTGCGCCGAGTAAGGTTTGAACTCAATAAGCTCAGGAGTCATTCTGGATTTGATGCGCTCATCCATTTGGATAAACCATTCTTTGTAGTTCGTGATGAGAATAATCGAGCGTTTGTACACTTCCTCCAGGAGCGAGTAGATGAGGTCAAAGTCATCGAGCTTATCTATTTCGTCAAAGCAAAACACCGCAGCTTTCTTGTTGAGAATCTGCTTGACCACTTTAAATAGTTCATCCGTGCGCTTGTTCTGCGTGAATTTATATCCTAAAATCTCGCAAAACTCGATGAGGATCTTGAAGCTTGAGTTTTTCTGCCAGCAGTTCACGTACAAAGGAATAATGTCTTCCGTTTCCTCTTCAAGCTCTTTGAAGACATGCTTTACCGCAACCGTTTTTCCTATCCCCGGAACTCCATACACGAGCGCGTGTTTTCCATCACGTTCTTGAAACAAAGGCCGGATACAGCTCGCGATCCTGTGCTGCTGTGTTTCACGGCAGGGAATCATCTTCGGGATGAATTCATAGCTAAGCGCAGTCTCGTTCTTGAAGAGACTTTCCTCCGATCCGAGTATGTTCTTAAACAACCCCATGCATGCACGCATGCTTGTGTTTTTTATAAGGTTTTCGATTGAATATGAGATATCTTAGCAAGAACCCGGTCTACCCGAAACAATTACGCCTTTTTTGCCGCAATCTTTATAAACGCAAGAATCTCTCAAGAGGGAATGGCAAGTGATATTGAATCGAGTCAAATCATGGACAGCTTAAATGAGATCAAGTCGGATCTTAAAGAGATTAAGAATAGAATGAAGGATATTGACGTTGTGCTCACTGATGACGATCTCGTCTCTTTGAAGGAGGCAGAAAACGATCTCCGTTCGGGGAAGACAAAGAGGCTCTGAATGTATGCGATCGAACTCTCACAGCATGCCCAGCATTTCTTGACAAAATTGGATTCCCACATTAAGGAAAGGATTGAACAGC
>CAZHJH010000055.1:3115-6898 GCA_964533475.1 uncultured Methanosarcinales archaeon | reverse complement strand
GAGTACCGGGCATTGTATAAGGTCAAGGAAACACAGGAAGTAGTGCTTATTACGAAGATTGACAAGCGTCCAAGAGTGTATAATAAAATATAATCCGCGAATATTTCACTGTCAAGGGATTTTCTGCAGAAACAATATAAAGGTGTGAATATCATAGCATAGAATGCTCTGGAAACGCTCATTTATCAGAAGTTTTGTGCTCTTCTTTGGCTTTTTTAATGGCCTTTGGCTCTCTCTTGGATTTAATCCCAAGCAGGAAGTGCTGAACATGATCAAAACATATCTGCTTGACCATCATCTTGTCCCTCAGATTGTGCTCACGTGGCTTCCCATCGCCGTGTTTGTCTTCATGGTTGGGCTCTTAATCTACAGAGGCGGCTGGATTGGCGTGCTTGCGGTCGTGCTTGGGTTTATTGCCGGCCTTTTGGTGCTCATCAATCCCGTATACAGCGCGATGCTCCTGCTTTCTGGATTCCTTCTGGGATTAGTTGCGCCCAAAGAGCGATATCTATAATCAGTTTTATATAGATTCTGCCATTTCATTTATCTATGCAATCCCTCATCACGGAAGGCAAGGCCAAAGCATATGTCCATCTCGGGAAAATATCGAGAAAACTCGAGGTCTTCTATAACCCGGTTATGAAGCATAATCGTGACATCACCGTTCTTGTGCTCAAGGCGTTGAAAAGAAAAAACCTTGTCGCAGCGCTCCCTTTGGAAGCATCCGGTATCCGAGGTATTAGAATCATAAAAGAGGTTCCGGGCGTTAAGCACGTCTTCATGAACGATGGCAATCCCAAAGCAGCCGTATTAATGAAGAAAAACCTATATTTGAACATAATCAAAGGCAATAAGATAACCGTCTTTAACCTAGACGCGGATCAATTCTTTCAGCATATCCCTTCTGCTGATTATATTGATATTGATCCGTTTGGCTCTCCAACGCCGTTTCTTGACGCCGCGTTGAAAAAACTTAGGCGTGGCGGCATTCTTGCAGTGACTGCAACTGATTTGGGCGCCTTGGCAGGCACTTTTCCTGTGGCATGTAGGAGAAAATACTGGGCTGAGCCATTGTACACTGCCAGCATGCATGAATCCGGTATTAGAATTCTGATCAGGAGAGTGCAGCTTGTCGCCGCAAGTTATGACCGCGCATTACTCCCCGTCTTTTCGTATTTCAAGGACCATTATTACCGTGTCTTTTTCGTGGATGTAAAAGGCAAAGCGAATGTTGACCGTATTCTCAAGCAGCATGGGCTTATAGCTCATGCCGGGCCTATGTGGAAGGGCCTGTTGTGGGATGCGAGGCTCGTTAACCGGTGCGCCAAGCGCTGTGAGGATTCTGAGTTAAGGAAATTCTTGTCGCTCCTTGCCGAGGAATCGTCAATTCCCGGAATACTGTTTTTCGATATTCATGACTTGGCAAAGCGGCATCATGTGCATGCCTTCAAGCGCATGGGTGACGTGCTCAAGAAACTCCGAAGCAAGGGTTTCAAGGCCTCGAGGACGCATTTTATTGGCTGGGGATTGAGGACAAATGCCCCTGAACGCGCGGTTCTCAACGCGCTAAAGCGGTAACTTTATATAGGCATTATGCTGATTTTCTGATAATCAAATAATTAAATAATCAGTAATTCAAAATGTCAGAAAACCTGATTGTACGTATGGATGGGCGCGGCCAGGTAGTCATTCCGCAGAAGATCCGCAAAAAGCTAGGTTTCAATGCGTTCTGGATATCCATTAAAGATGGCAAAATTGTCCTGGAGGGCATCAAGCCGCCAAAATGAAGCCCCTCCTGTTTTCGCACAAAGTCCTGCTGCTGTGGATGCTTGTGAATCTAGTATTCTCTCCACTGGCTGTTTTCGCGTCCGAGGAGCCATCGATTGTAAATACGCAGGGTGGGCAGGCAGTCTCTTGGGGCGTCTATGGAAAGATCACACCCCTTCAGTTTATTCCTCAAGATCCATATGACACAGCGCCCGCGCTACCTCCGGTTCATATTTCTGTGCAAGCTTTTTTAATCTTATTGCTTTGCATAATGATCGCGAGCGTATCATTTGTGCTTATCTTTGCTCGGCTCACCCCTGAGATGTTTAGGTTAATCGTGTTTTCTGCTGCTACCCTTGGGATTCTAATTCTTTTAGGCTGTGATGAGCTCGGAAAAACAGGATATGCTGGAGTTATGCCTTCTGGCTCAATGCCTTTTGGCTCTGGTGATGACATTGACGCTGCTCCAGAATATTGCGGTATGTTGGGTCATCAGTGGATGGGCGCTGAGTTTTTTGAGTCTGGGCAGCCGTACTGCTGTGGGGATGACTCCAATGAGTTTTATAGCACGGGCGCTGATGGCACGTTTGGCTGTTGCGATGAACCACTTGCAATAGTGGAAAATTACCAGTGCTCATATATGCAACCGTGCGAGGATCCTGATGGGACGTTTGTCAACGGCATTATGAATGAAAGCTCATACATGATTGCTTCCAGCGTGACGAGTGATCGCTCGTATCCGGACGCGTGCAGTGACGAGACTACTCTACAAGAAGCATACTGCAATGGCATGTTTCCTTCCGCGATCAACATAAGCTGTCCTTTGTACGGCAAGGTGTGCAGAGCCGATGCGTGTGCTGATCCTGAAATAATCTGTGGTGATGGCGTGCTTGATACGGGAGAGCAGTGTGATGACGGGAATACAGTTAATGGAGATGGGTGTAGTGATAATTGCTCGATTGAGAATGTGAGCAACTGTGTAATCCCGGAAGGTGGCATGATAATTACACAAAACACGACTCTTTGTCCAGGGGAGTATACCCTTCCTGCAGCCAATTCCGGTAATGTAAGTGAAGCGTACGGATTTATTCTTTGGTTAATGGCAGATAATATCTCATTGACGTGCAATAACACAATTCTTAGAACCTCTACCTATCATGGTAGGGGGGTATATGTAAATGGATCGGGCTTGACTATTAGCGGTTGTGACTTTAGGAATTTGGGAGACAATATCTACATTAAGGGCATGAGCAATATTTTAGTCATCAATAACTCGTTTTCTAACTCAAGCGAGGGAGTTCATTCTGGATTTAGGAGCATTTCAGGAATTGATGTATACTCAAGTAACCTCACGATAAGCAATAACCATTTCAGTGATACTTATTTTGGAGTGCGATTAACCGGAGGAAGCAATCACTTAATCATTGGAAATAAGTTCACGAATAATTCTGCATCAATTTATACTGATGGAGTAAGGAATCCAATGCACAATATCACGATTGATTCAAATCGTATGACTGGGAACGGGCAAGGTTCAGCAATTGCCATTGCGTCCCGCAATAGCACATTTGTGATTACAAACAATAGGATGGAGATGATGCACACTGCCGTGTACATAAGTGGAGTCTTAGATAACACTACGATAACGCTAAAATCCAATAGCGTCCATAATATCACCAATACCGGGCTCAAATTATCTGCTGATGGTTTGTATCTTAATCTGGAGGACAACTATATTTGTGGATCTGGATTGACAGACATCGAGGCTTCATATGCTACGATAATAAATGCTAGTAATAATATCTGCACAATTGCCAATAATTTCTCCGACTTCAACGCCACCGGCTGCACGTACACATGCCCGGTCTGCGGCAACGACATCTGCGAGATTGGCGAAGCAGATGAGTCAGTCTGTCCAGCGCCCTGCAATGATCCTGAAGGCAGATGTCCGGGAGCCCCGTGTTATTATAAACCGGGAACATGCCAGCAAGATTGTGATGGTGTCTGTGGTGATGG
>CAZHJH010000055.1:0-3015 GCA_964533475.1 uncultured Methanosarcinales archaeon | reverse complement strand
TAATGTCCGTGAGTCCTTGGGAGATATGCGTGCTGTTCAGAGCGCTGCGGGTCAGCGTTCTGCGGATGAGTATAATGGGTATATCGTTGAGTTGAATGAGCCTCCTTTGGTTGTCAAAGAAAAAGAGCTCGCAGAGATCGCGAAGGAAAACGATGTAAAGATCGCAAGTATGAGCAAATTAAATCCTTTGCGATTAGCAACGAGTATGTTCTCCGTCACATCCGACAAGATTCCGAAAAAGATTCTCGCTCATAGGCAAGATATCAATAATGAGCATGCAAAGGCTAAAGACGCGATCAGATCAAAGCTCGGCAAAAAGGGCATTCAGAGCATTACCGGAAATGCTGTAGGTATTCCCGAAGATACACTGGCTGTTGGAGAAGAGTTTACGACTGTCTTTAACGGCATGTCTTTGAATATTACTGATGAAGAGGCAGAAAAGATTAAGGAAATTTCGTATGTTAAGTCCGTGCAACCTAATCGTAGAGTAGAAGCTACATTGATGGACTCCGTCCCCTTAATTGGCGCAGATCAAGTCTGGCAGATGGATGAAGACGGAAATCCATGTAATCAAACAGGCAAAGAATGCCTAACAGGCAAGAACGTAACCATCGCTATCATTGATACGGGTGTGGATTATACACATGAGGATTTGGGTGGAAATGACGATGGGTATTCCTTGTTTGATCCATATATTCTAGCGGGTTCAAATATCATCGATAATAGCTATTCAGTTTCTGTATACAAAGACGCATTTACTTTCGTAAGGAACTATGAGCTTTACCTGCACAATATTACATCAAACACAACGTGGTTACTTGTAGCAAGAGGACAGGATTGCATTGACGGTTTTCCTTCCTACTATGGTGATTTAGTGAGTTACTTCACTTTTGATTGCGCAAACAACGGAAAAAACAAATGGATTTTCCTAAACCTCTCTTCAAATGAATCATTTATAGCGTATTCGGCAGTAGATACTATCAGTTATAGCTCCATTCGCAATCATAAGGATAAATATGGCATTGCGTTTTTTGTTCATCAAGGACTCAACAAAGTGGTTCTCGTCAATTTATCTTCGATGACTATTTCGGAAATTCAAAATCAAATGATTGGTAATGTGTATTATGTAAACCCCCTCGTTAATGAAGACGCAGTGGCATATGGATACGGCTCTGATCTTTATGTTTTCAACATTTCGAGCGGTATGAACCGTAAGCTCTCGCTTCCCGACGATGTAAACGCCGTATTAAATGTTAACCAATTTGAAAATCATGCAATTGTTTTTGAATATCGAAATGCAACCAGCTGGGACTTTGATATAGGGGTTTATGATACGTTCAGCGATACCTTAAGGTCATATCCCCTCCCAAAGAATCAATTTCAAGGTCAGATGCATGAAGATGTGCTTTATTTCATGGATGATTGGACGAGCTCAGGAATTGTTAATGCTCTGAATTTGTCATCACAAAAAAAGTACTATTTCGGACCAACTCGCGGTGTTGACTACAAACTAGCTGGCAATCGCATTCTACTTCAAAAACAAGGAGCCTATCTCCTTTCTCATACAATCAATTTCAGTAATGAGTATCCTATGACTGCTCTTCCGTTTCCAAATCAAAAAGTCATCGACGGTTATGACTTCGTCAACAACGACGCAGATCCAATGGACGATCATGGTCACGGCACACATGTTGCGGCAACCGCTGCCGGAAATGGTGGGACAAACAAATTCATAAATCTCAATTTAGGAGAACAAAAAACATTAGTTATATTACTAAGTTTTG
Organism: uncultured Methanosarcinales archaeon; assembly: GCA_964533475.1. Taxonomy (GTDB): domain Archaea; phylum Nanobdellota; class Nanobdellia; order Woesearchaeales; family JAGVYU01; genus JAGVYU01. The sequence goes on along the minus strand of CAZHJH010000055.1, from coordinate 1,231 downwards.
AAGATGATGAAGTTACAGATTCAGATTACTTATCAGATTCTAATCATATTGTATTTGATTATTTAGATAGGTATATTAGGGAATCTTCATACAATAAGGCATGGCTTTCTGGAGATATAGTTGGTCCTTATAGAATTACAAATGACACCTGTACTGAACTGGGTCTTGGTGATAATCACAAAATAGTACTAGAAAAAGCGATCCAAGCGGCAGATATTGATGCTGATTTAAGGAATTACAACAGAATACTCATCTTTAATAAGGATGATAATCTTTGTCCTAATAGCCCTCAAGGGAGCATAGGAATTATTGATGAGCCCTCTTCTTATTACAATTCAATGGTTTCAGTAGATGGTCGCATAGAAGCCTCAGTACTTTGGTTCTCTCCAGGATTGGGTGCAAATGTTGATAATAATCAAGTAATAGTGCACGAATTTGGGCATAATTTAGGGTTAAGCCATGTTGATGGTCTTAGATGTTCTAATAATTCTGATAGGATAACAATTAGTGATGATTGTGAAGCAATCCCCGGACTTCAATCAGTATTTACTGACCCGATGGGATCTGGAGCAAGGGATTCACATTATAATGCATACAATAAGAAGATGATCGGTTGGTTATCTGATGAAAATATAATCACGGTGAATAATGGTAATTACGTTCTTGAAAATATTGAGTTATCTTCAGAGGGTATAAAATTAATAAAAATACCAATACCTTACTTACCTTATGAATATTTTCTTGAATTTAGAAGACCTATTGGATTTGATGAGTTTGACCCTTGGGGATATCCTTTGGATGGTGTTTTTATTTACGTTAATAGACTGGGCTCAAAGTATACTTATTTGCTAGACCCCCCGCCATATCCAGAACCAGATAGTTTTGAATTTGATCCATTAACATTAGGAGAAACATATACGGATGACGATATCGGTTTATCTATAATGGTAGAGCGGGTCTCAGAAAATAATGCATCTATCTCAATAACCACCACCTCAAGCATTACTCAGTGTAGTGATGGAATAAACAATGATGGGTATTCTGACATCTATGTTGATAGCGCGGATTTTAGTTGTTTAGCAGATAGTAACTATGATTCAAGTCACCTTAGTGAGTATGAACCGATGGCAGAATGCCAAGATAAACGTGATAACGATCTTGATGGAACTACAGACACGTTTGATTTTGAATGTGGTGATACTCAAGATAATAGTGAAGGCTCAATCACCCC
>CAZHJH010000054.1:0-9693 GCA_964533475.1 uncultured Methanosarcinales archaeon | reverse complement strand
ATGAAGTTTACGTTCATAAATGTTTTTATCAAAATCCGAAACATATCCGAAAATAAAGATATCAATATCAGAATCTCTGTACCAGTCCCCCTTCACAATACTGCCAAACAATATGACCGCTTTGGCCGTTTTGAGAGATAAAAGTTTAGGGATAAGCCCGCTTTTATGAAGCTGCTGTAATGCGTATACTCGTTTTAGAGAGTGATATACGGGATTATTCGTGCCTGCAGTGTAATAGGGAAACTTTCCTTTTTCTCTAATGTACTTCAATATTCCTTCAGACACATATTTTTTCAGCCACTTGTTTGCAACTGCTCTTGTAACCTTTGCTTCTCTTACGATCTCTTCAAAGTGCCATTCTTTCAAAGGGCTGTTTTCTAAAATTAATTTCAGTATATTCTCTTCTTTACTCAGACTTGCCATAAAATAGTATAACTGAGATATACTATTTAAATCTTTCGACTGGCAATATGGGATAGGCTTCCGTTCAAAGCGCGATCAACACCTAGCGCTTGCTGTTTTCCGATTCAATCATCATCTTAATAAGCTCTTTGAACTTCGTCCTTGGCTGCCAGCCCAGCGTCATCTTGATCTTTGAAATATCCCCAACGAGAATTCCTTTCTCAGGAAGCCGTGCAAACCGCTCATCAAACTCATAATATTGTTCGTAGTCCATGCCGAGCTCTTTGAAAACAGCCCCTACCAATTCCCGAATGCTGTGCACTTCTCCCGTTGCGATGACAAACACGTCTGGTTTTTCATGTTGCAGGATCATCCACATCGCTTCAGCATAATCGCCCGCAAAGCCCTGATCGCGGTGCGTATCGAGTGTGCCCATTTTGAGCTTATTTTCCTCGCCGTGCTTAATCTTCACTGCGGTAGAGACAACCTTGCGCATGATCGCTTCCGGGCTTCTTCGAGGGCTTTCATGATTATAGAGAATGCCAATGCCGCAAAACATAGTGTAACGGTCACGATAAAACTCCGTGAGCTCATGCGCAGCGAGTTTTGAGATCGCATACGGTGTTTTGGGATTGAACGGTGTCTTCTCATTCTGTGGGCTAGTAGTCACATCACCGTACATCGCCGAGCTTGACGGCTGAAAAAACCGTGTAGTAATGCCAGAAACACGGACTGCCTCAAGAAGGTTATACACTGCGATCGTATTGACTTGAAATGTATATGACGGAGGATTGCGAGGATCCTGTACAAGCGATTGCGCCGCGAGATTGTAGATCTCATCAGGCTTAACCTCGCGCATGCACGTTACAAGAGTTTGCATATCAAGCAAATCCGCCTGAACAAACGCGATTTTGTTTTTAATCGCTTCGAGATATGCGGGAAGAACATCTCGTTTCCGATCAATAGCGTATACTTGATACCCTTTTTTTAAAAGGAATTCGGCAAGATAGCTTCCATCCTGCCCTGCGATTCCTGTGATCAGCGCGCGTTTCATATGGGAATAGAGCACAGAAACCTATTTAAATGCTTCTCTATTCAACAACATCATGCAAAAAATTGACCATCAGATCGGTTTTGGAGTGCCGAATATCGACGAGAAAGCGAAAGAGTATGTGATGGACGTCCTTATGAGGCAACGCCTGAGTTATGGCCCATATTCAAAGCGCATGGAAGAATTTATCGCGAAGTGGCACGGTGCGAAATACGGCATTATATCCAACTCAGGAACAAGCGCACTGAGGGTCGCGATCGCCTGCATGAAAGAGCTGCATGATTGGAAGGACGGCGATGAAATCATCACCCCTGCTTCTACATTCATTTCTACTTCAAATGTTATTATTATGCATAACTTGAAGCCCGTTTTTGTCGATGTCGAAAAAGAGTACTATTGCATTGACCCTAAAAAAATCGAGGAAGCGATCACTCCAAGAACGAGGGCAATTATGGTCGTGCATCATTATGGGCTCCCCGCGGACATGGATCCTATTCTAGCTATCGCGAAAAAGCACAATCTCAAAGTCATAGAGGACACGTGCGAGACCATTTTTGCGACATACAATGGGAGGCCGGTTGGCACATTAAGCGACATAGGCTGTTTCTCCACATATGTCGCGCATATTATCACGACGGGGGTAGGCGGTATGTGCGTTACGAACAATCCGGAGTATGCGACGGTGCTGAGAAGCCTCTGCAATCATGGCAGGAATGAAGCATACATGAGCATAGATGATGACAAGGACAAAGATGATGGGGAGCTGCATGCGATCATATCAAAGCGATTCTCATTCGAGCGGCTTGGCTATAGTTACCGCATCACAGAGATGGAGGCGGCATTAGGCTGCGCACAGCTCGAGCGCTGGGAGGAAATCGTGAAAACCCGTCAGGAAAACGCCGCATATTTCACGCAACACCTCAAGAAATACGAAAAATATCTTCAGCTTCCTAAAATCAGGCCCGGAAGCACGCACGTGTTCATGATGTATCCGATTGTCATAAAATCCGGCGCCTTCAAAAAGCATGAACTTGTGTTTTTCCTTGAGGACCATAATGTCATTACAAGAAACATGAATCCCCTCATGCAGCAACCCGTTTACCTTAAGCTCTTCGGCGATTTATACAAGCAATTTCCCATAACGCAATGGATTGATGAGAATGGTTTTTACATTGGCTGTCATCAGGAGCTATCCGAAGATGAAAAAGAATATATAGTCAAAGTGTTTGATGAATTTTTCAAGGGAAGGGGGTTAACATGACACGAGCACTCATAACTGGAATCACAGGATTTGTCGGTTCTCATTTAGCGGAGTTTTTGCTCACAAAAGGTGAGGAAGTCTTTGGAACATACCGCTGGAGAAGCCCGAAGGATAATATTCGTCACATTCTCAACAAGATCATCCTTGTTCCTTGCGAATTGAGGGATGCGGAATCCTGTTATCAGGCAATAAAGGCAGTCAAACCCGATGTGATCTATCATCTTGCGGCGCAAAGCTATGTTCCCGTGAGTTTTACGCAGCCTGCGGACACGATTGAGACGAATGTGATTGGAACGATCAACTTACTGGAAGCGATTAGAAAACTCGATCTTGATCCGATCATCCATGTCTGCTCCTCTTCTGAAGTATACGGCAATCCGACCGCTGATGAAGTGCCCATGAAGGAAACGAATCCGCTGAGGCCATATTCACCGTACGGAGTTTCAAAGGTTGGAGAGGATCTCGTTGCGTATCAATATTGGTTATGTTATGGGATGAAAACGATCAGAACGAGAATGTTCACGCACACCGGACCAAGAAGGGGAGAGGTTTTTGTCATGTCGTGGTTTGCGAAGCAGATCGCGCTCATTGAAGCTGGGAAACAAGAGCCGGTTGTGAGGGTTGGCAATCTTGAGAGCGTGAGAACGTTCGCGGATGTCCGCGATACCGTGCGCGCGTATTGGATGCTCACGCAGAAATGTCCCGCGGGTGAAGTGTACAACATCGGCGGTGACCGGACGATGACGATTAAGGAGATGCTTGATCATCTCCTGGCCCGAACACCGATGAAAAACAAAATCTCTATAATGGTGGATCCAGCGTTATTGCGTCCCTCTGATGTCACACTGCAGATTCCCGACTGCTCAAAGTTCAAGAAAGCGACAGGCTGGGAGCCCGAAATTCCATTTGAAAAAACCGTTCAGGATATTCTTGATTATTGGCGCGCGAAAGTGAAAGCGGGAGAAACAGGATCGAATGAAATCAGCTCACTCTACCAGCTCAGGAAGTAAGCTTGACCTTACGGTCGTTCTTCCTACATTGAACGAGGCGAAGAATCTGCCCATTCTTATCCCTAAAATCGAGCGGTTTTTCGTAAAACAAAAGCTCAACGCAGAAATTCTTATCGTTGACGACAAAGGGCACGATAATACGCCTAAAGTGGCGTATACACTGAATGACAAATATGGAAATATTCGCGTGATTGAGCGTCCTGTGCGCGAAGGGGCAGGTGCTGCGCACTGGCAGGGCATTCAGGAAGCGCATGGCAATATCATTATCACGATGGAAGCTGATAACTCCTGCGATCCTGAGGATATCAAGAAGATTCTTGACAAAATAGAGCAGGGTTTTGATGTTGTTGTCGCTTCAAGATACGCGAAAGGGGGCAAGAGTACGAAAGGATTCATTGCGGCGCTTCCAAGCAGGGCGGGAAATGAGTTTGTCGCGCTCCTACACGGCATTCCCGTGCATGATTTCACATTCGCGTATCGCGGCTTTAAGAAAAGCGTTGTTTCACATATCAAACCAATCGAGAAGGACGGCAATCCGTTCTTAATGGAGTTTGTAGTAAAGGCAAAAAGGGACGCGAAGGCAAAAATCGCAGAAGTTCCCGTCATCTTCACAAAGCGTTCTCACGGAGTTTCAAAAAACCGAGTTCTTAAAGCGATGAAGAGGACGCTGTTTGCGACGATAAGGATTAAGTTAAGTGGGAAATGAGTTTTATCGGCGCCGGTCGAACCGGGGGATGGTTCAGGCGGGCGTGAACCTACGAACATCAGTGAGTATGCCCCATCCGGGGTGGTTCGACGAGGAGCGAAGCGACGACGGCCGCCGGATAAATAATAAACTAATCAATTTGTGATGTCATAAATAAGTATACTCGTCCCCGCCCTCGCAATTGGCGTTTTATCTCGTAACCACGCAAAACATTCAGGATTGTCAATCGCGTCACCCTGCAAATACGTAACCGAGATTGCGACATATCCATTTACCGGACTGCACTCCATGTACTTTTTTCCGTCTTTGAGTGTGCTTCCGAAATGGGTAAGCGGGGTGTATGTGATCCCATATGATGACGGATCCTCAATCGCGTAGAGCGCTATTGAAATATTCTCAATATGATCCTCCTGAACATACTCTCCAAGCGCTTTCACATCCTGACCCCAGTCGATGTTAGCGTTCGTCATGATCTTATGGGCGTGTGCTGGGCCTCCGGCAAGCAGGTTTGCGTATCCGAGTGCATATGGAAGGACAATGAGCATCGGCACGATGGCAAGTGTGATTCCTCCTATAACACCATAGAGCGCCCATCGTTTTCTTTTTGCGTCACGTACCCATACATAACTGCACGCTGCGAGGCATATCACAAAGAACACGACGGGCAACACGTATTTCACCCCGATGTTGAAGCGCTGGTGCGTGAATATGAGCAGTATAAAGAGAGGTGCAATACTAAGGTACACGAGCTCGCGCGTATATTTTCCATGTCTAAGTAAGGAGATGACGCCTGCAACAAGCAGGATCCAGAGGAATACAGGATTCTTGAAGAACATCACGACAGGAAAATAATACCAGAATCCTTCCTTGCGGTATTCGCCGAAGAGATAGCCTCCATTCCAGTCCTCGCTAATCTTAAACGCGGTAATAATATCTTTCAAGAAGGGATATGGCATGAAGAGAGGAACGCGATTCAATATCCCGCCTCCGGGAAGCGCATTGGAATTATAGACTGTTTTGTCAAAATATAATGATTCCTCTTGGTCCATGCTCTTTCCAAGGGGAGTAAAGCTGCCCTGAAAGCCGTATAGGATGTTGATGATGAGGAGCATCACAATTCCCATGGCAATCGCGTGTGGGATCTGCATTCTCACGAGATTAATCCGGGAGGAAGCGTTTTTTCGCTGAAAAGCCGTTTCATACAAAAGAAATAAACCATATAATGGAAGCAAAAACAATCCCGTGCTCTTTGATCCTAAGGTTAAACCGAATAAAAAACCTACGCTCAGCGCACGCTTAATGTTGGGATTGCGAAAATAGTCATACATCGCAAGACACGTAATGAAAAAAAGCCCACTGAACACGAAATCTGTAGCGGCTATAGGAGCATATCCCAAGACAAGCGGATTAAACGCGTAGAGAATCACTCCTGTAAGCCCAACGCCATATCCAAAGTGCTTATTCAGGAAACTGTACAGCATCCATCCGAGCAATACCGCGAAAAGAATGCCCGGAATTCTGCTCAGGAACGTGATCTGCCTTGGATCATTGCCCGAGTTGTACATGAACTGATACGCGTATCCGCTGAAGTCATTATTGAGGAAATATGCTGTATGATTTGCGGGAATGTTCGCGTTGATGGCGACAAGCGGGAGTGCGCTCACAATATTCTCGAGCGGAGGATTGCTCACGATCATCATTTCTCCAGTTGAAAGAAATAAATAACCTTTCGCGACATGATTGAACTCATCGTTTGTTGAGCTCATGTTGGATGAGACCCAGAGTAAAAGCAGAAACATCACTACCAGAATGCCAACAACAAGTAAACTCTTTCGGTCAAAACGCATGAGAAGAAAAAGAAGTGAGTCAGTTTATAAATTTACGCTGCTTTCCTGAGTTTTTCCTCAACCCAGCCCATGACGAGCTTGTTCATCGCTTCTACTTGAGTACAGCGCTTTTGATCGTACGCAAAGGACGAGCTCTCTAACCATGTTTGTTCTTCAGGATGAATATAGTCAACAGGAACGCCCGCAACTTTCACTCCATCAACGATTGCATCCCAAACCGGAGCAAAGAGCAATGCCCAGCGATCTTCTATTGTTTTGCTTGCGCCCACCCCAGTCACCGTTCCCCGATAATTAAGGAAGCGGTCAAGCACATCATTGCTGATCACTCTTGGTCCAATGCACCAATCCATGTAGGGAGCGCGTTCTCCAGGTTGAGCGCCTTGCTCTCGCAAAACATGCTGAATCGCGTTCATAATAGTGAAGTTTTGGAACAATTCTCCGGGTTGCTGTTGCAATGGATAAGAAGCAAGAGTATCAATTCTTCTTGGGACGACAATTTGCGCAGAACCATCGCAGACGCGTGAAGCCGCTCGGACTGCAGGGGATTCATAGGGATTTTGAGTGAAGGGCACACATACAAAGGGATGCTTCTCAGGCTCAAGCCAGATGATGCCTTTATATCCAGTTTGATTTCCTGCAATGCTCATTGCCTGCCGGCGTGATCTTCCCATTGGATGTGCTCCCGGAAAATTCTCAATGTTCTCGGGTTCAACGATAGCGTCAAGATCTTTCAACTCTTTAAGGAATCCTGGATCACTTCCGCCATCAACGACGACTAATCGAAAACCTATTGCTCGCGCTTCTCGTGCAGACCTAAGCGCAAGCCCCGCTCTGAGCTCAACATCCTGTGCCCTCTTGCCATCTCTGCTAGGATACATCGTAGTTGTCACAAGAACATAACTTTTGGGTATTTCTTTCAAATCTTCAAGATTTGGCTGGAGTTCTTTGCCAAGAATGCTTTTCGGCAGCTCAATCGGAAATCCGGATTTCATATCAAACGCGGTTGTTTTTGGCTTTAAAAAGCTTTAGACTCCATTGAACAACCAATGGAACATAATGATTCCAATACATACCTCTTACTCTCTTACACAATCTTTATAATCTTCTCACATACCCCCGGAGCATGGCAAAGATCACGTGGGGTGATTCTCCTCCTTTTGAGCCGGCGAAGGACTGCAAGTACTTCAAAGGGGATGAGCCCTGCATTTTTCACAAGAGGGATGGCAAGCAGTGCATGTGTGAGCACTATAAACCCATCGACAAGAAGATTCTCATCATCAAATTGGGAGAGCTGGGTGATGTCATCAGGACAACCCCGATTCTTCACCGGCTGAAAAAAGACTATCCGCATTCTGAGATCACATGGATTACAAAAACCCCGGAATTCCTGCCCGCGATCGTTGATTACCGCCTCGCGTGGAACTTCAGCAACGTTATGAAAGTGCAGGAGACAAGGTACGATCTCCTCTTAAATTTCGATAAAGAGCCAGAAAGCTGCGCGTTGGCAAACAAGATTCAGGCTACGATAAAAAAAGGGTTCAAGCTGCACGAAGGCAAACCCCATCCGATTGATGAGGACGCATATTTCAAATATCTCATCGGCCTTGATAACACGCTGACGAATGTGCACACGAAGTCATATCCCGAGCAGGTGTTCGAAATAGCAGGATACGAATTTCAGAAGGAAAGATATCTCTTTGACCAGCATTACAAAAGGGGCAAAAAAGTTGTTGGGTTCAACACAGGAGCTGGCATAAGATGGAGCACGCGGCTTTGGGACGAGGCATCATGGATCGAGCTTGCAGATTTGCTCATGCAGCATGGATACACGGTGCTGTTGTTGGGCGGGGAGTCTGAGCACGCGAAGAACAAGCGCATTGCTACGGCAACGGGAGCATTATACCTTGGCCATCATGAACTCAAAACGTTCGTCGCATTAATCAGCTTCTGTGATCTGCTTGTAACCACGGTCACGATGGCATTGCATGTCGCATTAGCCTTAGAAAAAAAGGTCATCCTATTCAACAACATCTTCAATCCGCATGAGTTTGAGCTCTATGGGCTGGGAGAAATCATCCAGCCCGGAGTCCCTTGCCAGGGATGTTTTAAAAATGAGTGCGAGATCCGTTTTAATGGGAAGACATGCATGCAGCTGATCACTCCTTCCTACGTGGCTGACCGCGTCGAGAAACTGCTGAATGAAGAGCGCACAATTGGCTCCGAGACAAAGCATTTGAGTGCGGAATCAACAGAATCGTTCATGAAGAAGCGCATCACCCCTGAGAACGAAATCGCATGGGTCATGCAATTTCTTCAGGAGAAAACAGCCCCGGTTCAAAAAGCGCAGAACCGATCATTCACCGTGCTGAAAACAGCCCCTCTGCCGGATGAAGAACAGGTCAAAATAACGTCGTCCATGCCGATGGACCTGAAACCAAAAGATTAATAAACATAATCTCTTCTGAGAGGCGTATGGTAAAGCACGTGCCCAAAGTGCATCACGAGCCGATATTACCCGTTGTCATGGCATGCCTCGTTGTTGTTTCTTTAGTCTGGATTCTCGCGAGCGCGCTCTACTCAGAACAGCTCAAGACAGGGTATGCGATTGCCCAAACAGCAACGGAAGACGCGGTGTGTATTAGCCAGGGGCGCCAGGGTGCTTTTTATGCTGTTTCAAGCCAAGAGTCATGTTGCTATCTCATTGAAAATGCGAAAGAATGCAGAGAAGCGTTCGATGGCGAATATGCATATTATAAAAACCGCGAAGGCGAGTATCAGGATATTTTCCGCTATAAGTATATCTGTGGCACCCGCTCAGGAAGAGGCGTCGCGTTTTCTGATGATGTGAAAGTGATATGCGGGCTTGATATTTAGGAAATCCTGTCAATCCTTGTCGCGATGAGTTGATCCTCATATTCTTCGGCTTCAACGACAACGATATCACCCTTGCCAATGCTTACGTCTCCATCCTTAAAAATCCGTATTTTTTCCGTTTTTGGATATAGCAACGTAATGGTATAGCTCGTATTTGACTCGCGAACATCTTCCACAAGCCCTTGCATTTTCATGACGCCATGCTCCTCATCATAATCCGTTGAAAATTCCGTCTGAAACGTATAAGAAATAAGTAAAATTACAATGCCTATTAATGCGGTGATTAATGAGATGATCGTGAGCGTGCCGTCTTTCATTGAAAATGCTAACTCTTGATCCTTCTTATCTGTTTCGTAGAAAAATTCGGAAAGTTTTCGTTTGCTTTTCGTAATAACTTCAATGCTAAAACCATTTCGGCCAGTCCTAGCGCCGCTCGGGCTGGGGTCGCGCCATCCGGGCTGCCCGAGAAGCACCGAAGGTGCGCCGGCCGCCAGGAAGGACTGGCCCTAAGCACTCATAAAAGAAAAGCCACCCAACTGTTC
>CAZHJH010000053.1:2329-9796 GCA_964533475.1 uncultured Methanosarcinales archaeon | reverse complement strand
GTGCAAATGATTTAATCTGCCCCATACGTTACCACTAATTAGTAACTATTTAAAAAGATTACGCTTATCCGCGCCTGATATAGAGGAGTACTGCCGCAATAAACGACCCTATAAAATTAAACAGCAAATCAAAACCCGTATTCATGTATCCGCCAACGTTTGTGTTGGGAATAAACAGCACGGCGAGAAACTCAACAAGCTCATTTAATGCGCCAAATCCCATGCCTATGACGAGACAGAGGAATACGATGAGCTTCGGGCTTTTGACAGGTTTTTTTAATTGCTTTTCAAGCAGTGCAAAGCCAACAAACGTCGCTACCGCAAACCCATACGCGTGCACGGCCATGTCATACTTCAAGAACGGAAGCAGCCAGAGGTTGTAGAGAACAGAGCCGTTGATGGGAATATTGCCACCAGCCACATGCAATAATCCCCAGGTGCTTAACGCCCAGAGCAATCCCAGAGAAAAGTTTAGGGAGCGCTGGTACGCGAAGATGAGGATAAAGAATAAGACTAAGACTGCCATGTAGTAGACAAACTCATAATTTCTGATGATGATGGAATAGATTAGAAACAAACCAATATACGCTGCAGAGAAAAATGCAACGGGTTTTTCCTTTGAAGTAAGGCGCATTTCCATATCTTAATAGGATGAGTATAAAAAAGTAACGAGGGCGCGGATAACCTCAAAGCCGTTCGGAGCAGGCAAAGAAACTAGTCTACGCGCGCAGACCCTCTCATTCCGCTTCGCTACATTCGGAGCCTGCGCACTCGTTGTATTTTCACAGTTCTATTAAAATAACTCAGATGAACATAAATACGAGCGCGCAGATAAACTCACTCCGCTGCGCTCCGTTCGTAACCTGCGCACTCGTGACACACTCACAACCGCTGTTAAAATATCGCAGATGAGATAAAAGACGAGCGCGCAGGGATTTGAACCCCGGTCAACGGGTTTCTCTGAGCCAAAGCTCACCGAAGCCCGCCGCACTATATGCCCGGAATAGAAATTCCACCAGGCTATGCTACGCGCCCGTGAAAAAGATCAAGTTGGCTTCTCTTTATATGTGCTTCGGCCTTTGACCGCCCTCAACTCAAAATACACAGAAGCATACACTTCGCCAAGGACGATACTCGCCTTATCGCGCATAAACTTAGGAATGAGCTTCCCAAAAGATGTGGGTGTTGGCTCTCTCTTGACGATATCCCAGACGCACTTTGCGTAATACCCATACGGACTATCCGGTTTGAAATAGTCAAACGTCGTGAGCGCGAAAAACCGCTTGTGCGTTGGATCCTGAAATGCTGCTTGGGTGTTATAGTAAGGAACAGTGACTCTCAATATGCCATTCGGCTTCATAATTCTCCAAAGCTCCTCAAGCGTTTTGATAAGGTCATCAACATGCTCAAGAATATGCTCGCCTAAGATTTCATCAAACGTATTGTCTTTGAACGGATATGGGAATATGTCCAGGTTATGCACGACATCAACTCCTGATAATTTCACGGAATCAAGATTCACATAGCCTTTCAGAATCTTCCTGCCGCAGCCGATATGGAGTTTCCTCACAAGGTTGCACACGGATAGAGATTTATAAATGTTTGGAGGATCGGGTTAGACGACGGATGCTCATACTTAGGTAGCCAGCCATGGCGCAGGCGAGCCGGGGGACGCCCCATCCGGGGTGGCGAGCAGGGCAAAGCGAAGTTTTGACCGTCGCACCGCCATAGTCGGCGCTCTTGGTGTTAATAACTTAAAATTCAAGAACGGAGTATCAAACATACTTCAATACCGGAGTTAACGGGTTCTCATGCTTTCCTGTGCGAACGACCGCGAGGTACATACGCATCGCATGCCTATACTGAGACATGAACACAACATGTTCCTCCCTGCCAATTACATCCGTGTCTAAGGGAATTTGACGGTCTTGAGGAAGCTTTTTGTTTGCAGCCGCAATCGCCTTATCAATAACAATCAGCTCATCACGCATGGGGATGACAGTATTGCTATATAGCCAGTGATATCCCTTCACATACCATCGGTCAGCGTACTGATCTGATACGGCAGTATAATGCAGATCGTCTCTGGCGCCGCATACAAGGTCGCTGATATGGAATTCCGGGGGTGTCATGCACTTTCGAAGTCAAAATCAGCTTATAAACTTTAGCATTGTTAAGTAGGGTGTAAACGTAATGAATTCTTAATGCCTGCAGCAACTCCTCATCTCAGAAAGGTCACAGAATATGCTGAAGAACGATTCAAGCTCCGCTTGGAGCTCCTCCTGGCCCCTCTTCGTAAGAGTATACCTTTTATCCTTATCACACTGTATAAGTCCTTTCTGCTTCAGCTCTTTCAGCGCAGGATAGATTGTTCCCGGGCTTGGCTTTGAGCCTTTGCGGCTTTTGAGCTCATTCGCGATCTCATTTCCCGTCATTTTCTTCCTGCTGATCATCCACAGGATCAAGAACGACAAAAACCCTTTCATATAAAATTGAAAAGAAACGATGTATTTAAAGGTTTATGATGATCGTGCGCAAGATTTATATTTGTGATCGTATTCTCAATCGTCATGACACGCGATTCCATCCTAAAGTTTGTATTTAGCTTTTTCTAGAAGTTCATCGTCTCTTCATAACTCCCTGCGCGCGTTCGGTTTGAAAAACCACTGGTTCTGGGGATGAAAAAAGAGCATATCCAAAAAACAGTCATAGGAGGTATACTCATGAAACGCATAGTTTACTTAGGTCCAAAAAACACGTTCACTGGAGAGGCAGCCAAACAGCTTGCCAAAAAAACTGGCACAGAAATTGAATTAGTCGATCTCACATCCGTAGAAGCGGTAGCCCGGAGCGTTGCATCTGGGAATGCAGACATGGGTGTCATGGCATGCTACAACTACCTTGAGGGGCTTGTGCAGGAATGCCTCGACTTGATCTACGAACAAAATCTCAGGATTATCGGGATGCAAAGGCTGCCGATTGTATTTTCCGTTGGCAGGAGCAGTGATAGTACAGTGCAGGAAGAGATCTACTCTCATCCCAAAGCTCTTGCCCAATGCTCAGAGTGGCTGTGGAGAAATTATCCCAACGGCAAACAGATCGCTGTTGCAAGCACTGCTGCAGGGGCTCAAAAAGTGGCTGAAACCAAATCAGGATTGGCAATTGCGAGCGCCGACGCATTGAAATCCCGAGGTTTAGAGGTCGTTGCTGAAGACATAGGCAACAAAAAGCACGGCAGGGCGAATTTCACGGACTTCTATCTCGTTGCGAGAGAGAATGGTGTGGAATATGACGCAACAAAGCAATATCTGACGATGGTTGCCATTACGCCGCATACAGATAAACCCGGATTGCTCGCAGAGATTCTCCAGCAAGTGGCGTTCTACCATCTGAACAACGCGAAGATCCACTCAAGACCAGCGCTCGACGCTGTAGAAATCGCTGATTTGGAGCCGCAGATGTTTTACCTTGAGATCATGGCGCATGAGCACAGTGATGAGATGCGGCGCTGCATAGACGCGCTGCGGTTTACATTGACGCCCAAAGGAAAGGATGTTGAAGTTGTGCGGGTGCTTGGATCGTATGAGCGGCTTTAATTTTTTTATAGAATTGCATACGTCAAGACAAAGAAGTACGGGGCCGGGCGTATTCAAATTGTATATTTGTAACCATATGGTAGTAACATTATCGAAACATTTAAATACTTGATAATATTAGATAGAAATATGGGTGGAAGATTAAGAGTAAGACCAGATAAAAATGTATTTTTGCTATATGCAATGCTAAATGCATTAGGTTTAGCTAGAGGGCATCCTGATTCTCACCTACTTAGAAGAAGAGCAGTAGATCATTTTCAAGGATACTCCGGAGTGGGATTAAAACAAGATGATTATGGTCATCATTCAAAACCGGTTGTATATGTATTAACATTAAATGACGCCCCAGATTTTTCCGAAAAACAAGGTTTAACATTACATTCGTGTATGCGTAGAGAAGTGGAAATAGGGAGAGTTGTTTTACCTCATCTAGAACATTTTTATCAACATACTGATTTTGAAGATTTTTATCAAAAAGCACTTCCAAGGTATGCAGACGAATGTGAATTTCTTCAAGGGATAGTAGACAGAGCGGATATTGGAGATTTATTGGATAATGTCTGGGAAGTTGATAGGCCATTCAATATGGAAGTTATTCCAATGCCTTTAGAAGGGATTCATTCGGGTATTGGGCCAAGTGTTGGGGATACGGATTATCAAATTGTTGGACCCCCGTTTGATTTTGGCATACTACATCTTGTTGCACATGAAGGTTCACATCCAAGAGCTAAAAGAGTATTAGAGCCATTTGTTGATGAGATTGCTTCAAGAAGTCATTTATTGCAGCACGCATTAGTGCAGCCAAATTATCCAGATTCATATAATCATTGGCCTACTTGTTTTGAAGAACACTTTGTGAGAGCCATGCAGGCAGGTTATATCGATCCGTCTATTGGTGTTGATTCAGATGTTGAAAATCGATTAAGAAGAGAAGAAAAAGGTAATGGAATGGTGTTTATCAGGGATTTTTATGAAGAAATAAGAAAACATAAAGCAAATCCAACAGGCTCTTTAAAAGATGTAGCTCTTAGAGTTCTTGATAGATTGGATCAGTATAATGCCCAGCCACCAATTCACCACAGTTAAGAATACCTTACGAAATATGCATAGGTGTCTAGAACCGAACTACTCCGCATGCATCTCTTCTCCTCCAGTTCGCCAAAGGGATCGAAAAACATCGCAGTTGTCCTTGGCACTACAGCATTGGCTTATATGTGCGGTTTGCAATACCGACCTTATGAACCTTACGGATCGCGTGCTTTACTGTATAGGTATAGTTCGCAAATCTTGCTTCGAAGACGAATTGAAAAAATGGGATATTTATTTAGGCAACCTAAACGACCTGATAGTAAGGGTATCCAATGGCGCAAAGGAATTCCGGGGAAGTAATCAAGAAGTTCTATCTATGGTGGAACCGAGATCTTCGATATCACGTGAGCAGGAGCTATCACAATTGAGAGCTAGCTTACCTGAACTAATCAGTAGAGATGCTCCCTGCCGTGCAAGTGAATCACCTGATCAAAGAAAGAAAAGACTTAAGATAAGAAAGGCGGATTTGATTGATAGAACCTATAATGGTTTCCATGACTTGCTCACAAGCGGATATATTGCTCTGAGCTCTGCAATTAATTTCAGATCCAAAGAAATGCCTCCTGCTAAAGTTATCCGAAGGATGAAGCGAACTCGGCGCTTTCTTGAAAAAGCTCTTGGATATTGGCATGGTGATATTGACGACATTGAAGGAATGGTTCGATCGTACAATGATGAAGTTTTACCAAAGGATCCAAAGATCCGTTTTAAGATCAACCTCGACCCTCACTATCCAAGGTACCCTGAAAAATATAACCTTAATCGGGTTTTTGGTTATTGCAAGTATTAATAAACCGTGTATCCTCTACACAATAAGTTTATATTCTCTAGAAATTTTGGGGGTGGTATGGACGCAAAGCTAATGCTAGCACGCCTTAAACAGGCTCAACAAATATGCACATACATCAATATGAAGGTAGCCAAAGGAGATTTTGCGGCGGCTGCTCACATGGCCCGGAATTTTATTGTCATTCTTACGCAGGTTGGCATGCCTGATTTGCTGCGGGAAGCTGAGGCAATTATCAATCAATTGAACCAAGGAGATGCTCAGGTCACAATAAAGGTAGCGAAGTTCTCTCAGACCCTTGAGGTTAAAATCGCTGAGCAAACACCCCGCGTGCATCTCGCCAATGAAGTTAAATGCCCACATTGCCACGCCGATATCCTAGAAGGCTCGAAATTTTGCGGCCAATGCGGAAAGCAGCTTACGTCTTAGATCAACATTACTACTCCGCACTCTGCTCTCTCCAGAATGAGTAATACAATCCTTTCTTCTTCAACAATTCACCATGCGTACCAGATTCAACAATTTTTCCTTTTTCAAGAACATGAATAACGTCAGCATGCGCGACCGTTGACAATCTATGAGCGATGAGCACAAGCATCACATTCTTCCTAGAACTGCGCACTTCCTTAATGGTTTTTGTAATAGCTTTTTCCGTGATCGAGTCAAGGCTGCTTGTCGCCTCGTCAAAAATAATGAGTTCAGGATTCCTCAATAAAGCCCGGGCTATCGCCAGCCTCTGCCGTTCCCCTCCTGATATTTTAACGCCCCCTTCTCCAATGCGCGTATTGAGACCTTTGCCGGCGCGTTCCATGATATTCGTAACGCTTGCAAGTCGCATCACCTCAAGGCACTGCGCATCTGAAGCAGAGGGATTCACAAAGAGTAAATTCTCGCGGATCGTGCCAGCAAATAATTGCGTTTCCTGCGCGACAATTCCAACATGGCTTCGAAATGAGTCTTCATCAAGATCATCGCGTTTCGCGCCGTTCACAAGCATCTGCCCTTTTGAGGGCGCATACAATCCCACTAGCAATTTTATTATCGTTGACTTCCCGCTTCCGGAAGGCCCAACAAATGCTATGGTCTCACCGCCTTTGATCATGAAGTCAACATTCTGGAGAGATTCTAATGTGCCCGCATCATACTTAAAGCTCACGCCCTTGAATTGAATCCGCTTAAGTGTGGCAACAGCTTTTCCCTTCTTCACTTTCCTCTTTGGTTTCATGCTGAGAATCTCATTGAGCTTGTCGAGGCTCGCCCGTGCTTCCTGATACTGGGCAGTAAGATTGCCGAGCTCCCCCAGAGGTGAAAACACAAAGAATGAATACACAAACAGCGTGAAAAACTCACCTATCGTAATCGTGCCATTCATGATGAGGAAGAGCATAAGCAGTAATAATCCTGCGCGCATAGCATTTATGATCGTGCCCTGTATGAAGCTCAGCATGCGCACCATGCGCACTTTCTCAAGTTCGAGCTCAAGGATTTTGTCGTTCGCGTCATTTAACCGCGTGATTTCCTGCTGCTCTAAACCGAGGCTTTTCACAAGCTCAACATTCCTCAATGTTTCCGTAGTCGAGCCAGCCAAAGCAGCAGTCTGCGTCACGATCCGTTTTTGCACGGCCTTAATCCTCCTGCTGATAATATATCCTGTTATCCCCAGCACAGGAATAATGAGCGTGTACATGAGTCCAATTGCCCAGTGTACAAAGAAGGCATATACAATGACAAACGTCATGCCCACCAAGCTGAGAAACAGCGTGTTGATCGCGCTCGTTATCAGGGTTTGGGAATCCTGCCGTGCCTTTTGGAGCTTCTGTAAAACTTCCCCTGAGCGCTGATCCTCAAACACGCTGTATGGAAGATCCAGTGTATGCGCAACGGAGTCCGCGTACATGCGAGTCCCCACACGCTGCGTAATCACCGAGACACAATAATCCTGAAAGTTCTTCGCAACCCTTGATATGAGCGCAACGCCAATCGCAGCTGCCAACA
>CAZHJH010000053.1:0-2319 GCA_964533475.1 uncultured Methanosarcinales archaeon | reverse complement strand
ACTCCTTTAATAAAAACGGCTGGGGGGATATCGGCTGCCTTCGTGGCATACCGATCTATGATAATCCTGAAGATCTGCGGGTCTAAGAGCGAGAACACCTGATTGACCGTCGCGAGAAGTAACGCAAGAAGCAGAATTTTCTTATGCCGCCCGACATACATCCAGAGGAGTTTCATAAAGCACGCAGATCGTACGCGGTTACATTCTCAATCTGTACGAGCGTTTCAGAGCCCATATGCGCATCCGAAAGCACGACTTGCTTGTACGCGTAGTTTCTTCCGAGAACACTGCCATGCTTTCCATATTCCTGAACGAGCACCGGGCCTTTCCAGCCCAACCACTTGCGATTGTTCTCCGCAGCTATGGATTCAAAGAGTTCCGCGAGGATTCTTGTCCTTCGTTTGATCTCAGCGCCCTGGATCTGCCTCATTGTTGCGGCGGGAGTTCCCGGCCTGGGCCAAAACCGCGAGATATTTATGATATCCGGCCTCACACCCTGCACAAATTCAACCGTCGCGTTAAAATCCTCGTCTGTCTCCGTTGGAAAACCGCAGATGATGTCTGTTGCGATCGTGATGTCGGGAATCTCTGTTCTAAAGGCTTCAACGATATTCATAAACTCGGCTATCGTATAATCGCGTTGCATCGCACCCAATACCGCATCACTTCCTGACTGCAGCGGAACATGAAGGAACTTATACACTTTTTCATGTTTGAATGCGCGGATTAACGCATCCAACATAGGAAGCATGTGTTTTGGATTTCCCATACCTACTCTAATCTTAAAATCGCGGGGGATCGTGCATATTTTTTCAAGCAGCTTTGCAAGATTCGATCCAAGCTCTAATCCATACACGCTATTGTCCTGTGACGTAAGCCAGACTTCCTTCGCGCCTTCGCGCACCGCATGGCTGATATGCCTCACAATCTCTTCTTCTGAATATGAATACGCGTTGCCGCGCGCGTGCTTTGTCTTGCAGAACGTGCATGAGGACAGGCATCCCTGGAGTATGGGCACGATCTCCACATAAGGATTTTTTCGGACTTTAGGTAGATTCAAACGTGAATGATTGTCGCGCTCAATTCTCTCAACACGAGTTCCATTCTGCGTTTCCGTAAGCACGTCTCCGATCTTATCAACTTGATATGTGCCAATAACGCTATGCCGCTTCAGCGCGTCCATGTTTTTGGACGCCTGGGGAATGCATCCGGCGATAATCACTTTTTTATTCTTTTTTTCAAGCTCAGACAGCTTTTTTTTAAAGAATGCCTCCGTTGGACCTTTTACTGTGCACGTATTAAAAACGATGAGTTCAGCATCTTGTTCAGACTCCGTTAGCTCATGCCCTTCGCTTTTCAAAATGCCCTGCATGATCTCAGAATCTGCCTGGTTCGCGGAGCAGCCCTGCGTAATAAAATGCACTTTAGACATATGTCAAAGAACTTAACAATTGCTTATAAAGATTGTGCTACATATTCCCAATTTAATACGTCATCAACGTGAATATCCGCTCGCCGTTTTCCTCCAGTTTACGCATGCCACCCAACGCGGGAAGGCCTATAATAAACCCGCATTCCACAACAGAGCCCTTGAGCCTTCGGATCAATTGACATGCGGCAACGGCAGTTCCTCCTGTCGCGATCACGTCATCAATGAGCAAAACCTTCGTTCCGGACTTCACGGCGTCCTCATGCATTTCTATGGATGCCGTTCCATATTCAAGCTTATATTCCTCAGAGATCACTTTTGAAGGAAGCTTTCCCTTTTTTCGTATGGGTATAAATCCTATGCCGAGGCGATCAGCTAACGCACTTCCGATAATGAAACCACGGGATTCGATGCCTGCAATAATGTCAATGTCCTGATTCTTATATCTCTGCGAGAGCATGTCAATAGTTTTTTGAAACGCTTCCGCGTCCTTTAACAGTGTTGTGATATCCCGAAACATGACACCCTTCTCTGGCCAATCCGGAATTGTTCGTATCTTCGCCTTAAGCTCGTCCATTTCCTAATTCCTCCACTGCGCTCACCAAAAGCTCCGTTACGATATGAACATTTTTCTTAAAGACTTCAAGAACCTCCTCCCATGTGACGGGATGCTCATCATCCTTCCATGAGTCATAGTCCGTGCTCATCGCGATGGCCGCGTAAGGGATGCCAAGCTCATTTGCCAATGCGGCTTCAGGCGCGATGCTCATGTTGATCACGTCTGCGCCCCACTGCCTAAACATAAGACTTTCCGCCTTTGTCGAGAATCTCGGCCCTTCAATCGTGATCACGGTTCCTATGGTGTGATGCCGCACATTGTGTTTTCTGCA
>CAZHJH010000052.1:0-9900 GCA_964533475.1 uncultured Methanosarcinales archaeon | reverse complement strand
GGTGTCTGTGGGCATTGTTATACGAAGGATATACTTGATGTCTTGCGTAGGAAGGCCCCTGAGTTGGAGGAGCAGTTTCTCCTTATGTTCAACTTCCAAATAGACAAATCTTAACCTTTTTTTATTTTCCATTGTTAATTCCTCCTACACCATCGTTTCTTATGGAACCGTACAGATTTTCTGTTGCTAGTTATCTTCATTTTCCGCGTTATTTAATATAAAAGCTATAATAAAGACAATAGTATATAGTAATTAGTATATAGTTTCAATATAGAAAATAATAAATATAGTATAGTATATAATATAGTTAGTAATCATATACTATATACTAATAACGTCTATAACCATAATATAACATATTTATAAGAAATGAGTAAAAAATAAAAAGGTATTAAAACTAACAAAACCAGAGTTAAAAGACATAAACTACACACTTTTCTCCATTTTTTCTTCCATATGAAACAAAGGGGGGTCACCCCCACCACAGGAACACAATCTTTAAATATGTTGAATCCTGGACAGGAAGCATGCATGATGAGAAGGCGCTTAGTACATTCTTCAGCGAGTACATGAAGAGAAATCCAATATTTATGGATAAAAGCGCCCTCAAATCGAGTTACACGCCAGACGCAATCCAGCATCGTGATGAACAGATCCACCAGGTTGCGCAGATATTAGCGCCGTGTTTGAGATTTGAAAAGCCATCAAACCTCTTTATTTATGGAAAAACAGGAACTGGAAAGACGCTCACAACAAAATACATCATGAGGCAGATTCTCAACATCGCAAAACAAAACAACATTCCCTTGAAGATGAAGTACATCAACTGCAAGCTCAAACGCGTAGCTGATACGGAATATCGGCTCATCGCACAGCTTGCTCGAGATTGCAATCTTGAGATTCCTCCCACCGGACTGCCGACAGATGAAGTCTACAAGCTCTTTTATGCGCACGTTGACAAGGAAAAAACATTGCTGGTTATCATCCTCGATGAGATAGATCAGCTCGTTAAGAAAATAGGCGACGAAATACTCTATAATCTCACGAGGATCAATGATGAGCTGAAAAACGCCCAAATCACGTTCATAGGCATTAGCAACGACCTACTCTTTATTGAGCACTTGGACGCTCGTGTGAAATCGTCGCTTTCCGAAGAGGAGGTGGTTTTTCCCCCATACAACGCCCTTCAATTACAAAGCATCTTACGCGAGCGCGCATCCCGTGCGTTTGTTGCGGATGTGATTGGAGAAGGGGTTATCGAGAAGTGTGCCGCGTTCTCTGCTCGCGAGCATGGGGATGCTCGGCGCGCCTTAGAACTCATGAGAGTTGCAGGAGAGCTCGCAGAGCGGAAGGGGCATCTAAAAATTGAGCTGCATCATATTGACCTCGCCGAAGAAAAAATCGAGCGTGACTGGATACAGGAAACCGTACTTATGCAGCCTAAACAATTTCAGACAACATTGTACGCTATACTCACATTATACCAAACGCGCAAGGACACCTTGTTCACGGGAGAGATTTATGATCTCTATAGAAAACTATGCAGGCAGGTTTCCTTGGCTCCGTTAACGCAGAGGAGAATTTCAGATGTCATCGCCGAACTGGATATGCTTGGGATTATTAACGCAAAAGTGATTTCCAAAGGAAGGTATGGCAGGACGCGGGAGATTACGCTCGCGGCAGCAGATGCAACGGTACAGGGCATGCAGTCGTTGTTGGAGGACGCGCTGAACCTAAAATGATGAGCAAACAGGAGCTTATTGAGTTTTTCATGGATCGGGACATACTCATAGATCCAGAGCTCTTGAGCGCGTTGGACGAATCGGCGACGCCCGAAACAGTCTACTCGATGCTCCGACAGCGCCACCCTCAGACTACATCGAAGGAAAAAGAACATGAGGACCGTGAGTTAACGGACGCTGACGCTCCAACGGAGACTCATCAGCCATCTTCCCTAAGATACGCCGTAAAAATCATAACGAGCTATGAAGAGCAAAGCCAGAAGCGGGAAGTCCAGCATTTCATCGAGCACTTTAATAAGCGCTATGCCGTGTTGGAGCGCATGCTGCAGCAGCGCCAGGAGCTCCAGCACCTCACGAATATCAAGCGCGTGCTGAACAAGCGTGAGCGCGAAACTGTTTCTATCATCGGCATGGTTGTTGAAAAAGTAGTCACGAAAAGCGGCAGTACAATGCTCACAGTTGAAGATCCCACAGGTCAGATAAAAGTTATGTTCAGCAAGAATCAACCAGAAGTGCAGCAGTTGACGCAGGAAATCACGGAAGATGATATGATTGGAATACGGGGGTTTTCAGCAGACAAATTTATGTTCGCAAACACCATAATTTTTCCGGACATTCCCCTGACAAAGGAATTGCGCAAGTCACCAGATGATTATTATGCAGTATGCATGAGTGACATTCATGTTGGCAGTAAATACTTTCTCGAAGAAAAATTTGAACGCTTTCTCGAGTGGCTGAACGGGAATGTAGGCAACGAGCAGCAGCAGGAGATCGCCAGTAAAGTGAAGTACTGTTTTATTGTTGGAGATTTGGTGGATGGCATTGGCATTTACCCCGGCCAAGAGGAGGAGCTCACGATCAAGGACATTTATGAGCAGTATGCGGAGTTCGCTTCGTACGTTAAAAAAATTCCTAAACACATTGCGGTGATTCTCTGCCCTGGAAATCATGACGCGGTGCGTCTTGCAGAGCCACAACCCCCCGTACGTGAATTCCTCCCTCAACTCATCAATGAGCCTAATGTTTTTATGGTCTCAAATCCCTCGCTTGTGAATATCCACGCAAGTGATGTGTTTCCTGGATTTGACGTGTTGCTCTATCACGGTACAAGTTTCGATTTCTATGTTGCTAATGTTGACATTGTACGGGCCCAGGGGGGGTATGAACGACCCGACATCATTATGAAATACCTATTGAAACGTCGGCATCTCGCCCCAACACACCGGTCGGTTTCCTACATCCCTATGGTCACAGGTGACCCGCTCATCATCGATCCTGTTCCTGATTTTCTCATGACCGGACATATTCATCGCTCAAGTGTCGCGAACTATCGCAACGTGACGGTTGTTTCAGGAAGTTGTTTTCAAGACACGACCCCCTTTCAAGTCAAAGTGGGACATGTCCCTGAACCTGCACGTGTTCCCGTGATCCACCTGCAGACGCGCAATGTTAAACTCATGAAGTTTTGATAATGGCAGATACAACCCCCGAAATGGAAGCGTATATGGATGTACTAGACGGTGAGCTCAAGAAGGCCTATACATTAGCCTCGTGTGCACGGAAACTGGGCTTAGACCCGGAGCCGAAAGTAGCAATTCCCATAGCAAAAAACATGGCGGAGCGCGTTGAAGGGCTGGTCTCCGTTGCTGCCCCCCAGATTATTGGCACCGGGATTTCGAAGCGCATTGCCGAGCTTGAAAAAAAATATGGAATTCTTGACTGGAGAGTATCATTGATTATCGCGGAAGAAATTGCACAAGAGAAATTCTGCAAATTCAAAGACCGCCTCGAAGCGATGGAAGTTGGGATTCGTGTAGGATTCGCGTATCATACGCTCGGAACCGTGGCTAGCCCACTTGAAGGGCTTACGCAAATTAAGCTGCGCAAGACGAGGCAAGGCAAAGAGTATTTTGCCGCTTATTTTTCGGGGCCCATTCGCAGTGCAGGAGGGACAGGGGCATCCGTCTCCGTGCTCATCGCAGACTACATTAGGCAGCGGTTTGGCTATGCCGCATATGATCCTGAAGAGCGAGAGGTTGAGCGCAGTGTCACAGAACTCTATGATTACCATGAGCGCGTCACAAATCTTCAGTATCTACCTAGCGAAGAAGAGATACGCTTCCTAGTCCGCAATCTACCCATCCAAATTGATGGGGACCCTTCAGAAAAATTTGATGTCAGCAATTATAAGGATCTTGATCGAGTTGAGACTAACATTATTCGCAATGGAGTCTGTCTTGTTATCGGCGAGGGCATTGCGCAAAAGGCCCCAAAAGTGTGGAAGCAATTATCGATTTGGGGAAAAGAGTTTGGATTGGAGCACTGGGCTTTTCTCAAGGAGTTTGTTGAGCTTCAGCATCAGATTAAGGCAAAAACGCAGGTTGGGCAGGCGCAGCAAAAGCACGCAGCATCAGACCTCCTTCCCGATTATACATACATCAAAGATCTCGTTGCTGGCCGTCCCGTTCTTGCGCATCCTATGAGGCCAGGAGGATTTCGGTTGAGGTATGGGAGGTCGCGAGCAACAGGGTACTCCTCATGCGCAATTCATCCCGCGACGATGGTCGTGTTAAACAGTTATGTCGCGGTTGGCACACAGCTCAAACTCGAGCGTCCGGAGAAAGCCACGTCTCTTAACGTGTGTGATAGCATTGAAGGTCCGATTGTACTCTTGCAGGACGGTTCAGTGATGCAGCTGCATTCGTACAGCGAGGCAAAAGCGGTAGCCCAAAACCTTAAGGAAATCATTTATCTTGGAGATATTCTCGTGAACTACGGTGATTTTTTCAACCGGGCGCATAAGCTTGTCCCCCCGGGATATTGTGTCGAGTGGTGGATTCAGGAGTTAGAGAAGGCGATCGTTGATCATTTTGGGACGATTGATGTCGAAAAACTCAGTGAACTCACCGATATCCCCGTGACCGTTATTCAAGCCATCATGAAAAATCCGTGGCGGGATTTCCCTTCTGCTGGGGAAGCGCTGCAGCTTTCCACGTCCTTAGCAATCCCCCTTCATCCGTCGTATACGTATTTCTGGAAACTCTTAACGGGCACTGAGGTAAAGGCACTCATTGAACTTATTGCGAAAGGGCAGGCTATTGAGGAGCAGGGCGTGTTGAAGAAGCTGATTCTGCCCGCGCGAGAACTTCCTGAGGGGAAACTCACGCTCGAAAAAGCAGGAATCCCCCACACCCTGGTGAACACTGAATTCATTGTTATTGATGAGAATCATGCGCTTGCAGTATTGGCATCTCTGAATATTGACCCGAGGACGCTTGCTATTGAGGAAGCTCTTGTGGAACTCGCACAAGCAAATGGTACTGATGGTCTCCAGTACGTCACGCTCCGGTCTTCAGTGAAGATAAGGGATCGTGCAGGCGTGTTTATAGGCGCGCGCATGGGCCGTCCTGAGAAGGCGAAGATGCGCCAGCTCACGGGCAGCCCGCATGTTCTTTTTCCTGTTGGTGAACAAGGAGGAAGAATGAGAAGCGTCCAGGCAGCATTAGCCGCGGGAAAAGTCGACGCAGAATTTCCATCCCGCTTTTGTCCAAAATGCCAGAAGACCGCAATCTTTGACGTGTGTGAAGTGTGCGGAAAGCGTACACAGCAGAGGATGGCGTGCCCGTATTGTGGAATCTTGACGCAGGAGAAGTGTGAGAAGCACAGTATCGGAGTTCCTTACGTTACTCAGTCGTTTGATATAGTCTCCTTTTTTGCGAAAACACTTGAACATCTGAAGATTACCCTTTATCCAGACCTTATTAAGGGCGTACGGGGCACGTCTAATAAAAATCATATTCCGGAGCAGCTGGCGAAGGGGGTTTTGCGTGCCAAGCATGATGTATATGTGAATAAAGACGGAACCACGAGGTATGATATGACCCAGCTCCCCATCACTCACTTTAAACCTAAGGAAATTAAGACTTCAGTTGAGCGGTTGAAAGAGTTAGGCTACCTTAAGGATATTGAAGACAAACCCCTAGCGTCTGATGATCAAGTCCTAGAGATCAAACCGCAGGACGTCATTTTGCCTGCCTGCAGGGATTCTTTAGATGAAGGCGCCGACATTGCACTGCTGAAAGTTGCAAAGTTTGTAGACGACTTGCTCGAGCATTTTTATGGGCAAGACCGGTATTATAATGCGAAGGACGCGCTCGATCTTGTAGGTCATCTTGTTGTTGCTCTCGCTCCGCACACCTCGGCAGGCATTCTGTGCAGAATTATTGGATTTTCAGACGTGCAAGGCTTTTATGCTCACCCGTTAATTCACGCTGCTACCCGCCGCGACTGTGATGGAGATGAAGCCTCAGTCTCCTTGTTGATGGATATGCTGCTCAATTTCTCGAGAGAATATCTTCCCGCGCATCGTGGCTCAACACAGGACGCATGTCTCGTCATCACGTCTCGTGTGGTTCCTGCCGAAGTGGATGACATGATCTTTGATGTTGACAGGGCGTGGAACTACCCGCTTGAGTTTTACAACGCCTGCTTGGAGTTTAAAGCACCGTGGGAGGTGAAGATTCCTCAGGTGCGCAATGTTGTCGGAACCGAACAGCAGTATGAAGGATATGGATTTACGCATCCTACAGATTCGATTAATGGGGGCGTGCTCTGCTCTGCGTACAAGACCGTTCCCAATATGGAGGATAAGCTCAAAGGCCAGATAGACCTTGCCGAAAAAATCCGGGCGGTGGACAAAGACGATGTTGCGCGCATGGTTATTGAGAAACATTTCCTCAAAGATATCAAGGGGAATCTGCGTAAGTTTTCCGGGCAGCAGTTCCGGTGTGTAACTTGCAATGAGAAGTTTAGGAGACCGCCGCTTCTGGGGAAGTGCACGCATTGTGGAGGCAGAATTATTTTTACGATCTCAGAAGGCTCTGTTGTAAAGTATCTTGCGCCATCGCTCGAAATCGTCCATAAGTTTCAAGTTACTCCATATTTGCGGCAAACCTTAGAGATCTTGGACCGTCAAGTTCAGAGCGTTTTTGGAAGAGATAAAGAGCGCCAAGAAGGGCTCGCGCAGTGGTTTGCTTAAGTGATGTGAAAATCGATGATATCTTTACG
Organism: uncultured Methanosarcinales archaeon; assembly: GCA_964533475.1. Classification (GTDB taxonomy): domain Archaea; phylum Nanobdellota; class Nanobdellia; order Woesearchaeales; family JAGVYU01; genus JAGVYU01. Next base: position 3,091 of record CAZHJH010000052.1, on the reverse strand, counting down.
TAGAGGAACTGCGCTAATCGTCACGTGATCAACCCGGCTTAACCCATATCCCTTACTCACAAGTCGAGCAAACGCATTCAGGGCATCCAGGCTTCCCTGTGCGAAGCATTCCACATTCCCATCAGGAGTATTGCGAACCCAGCCAGTGATCCTGTGATCCAGTGCACAGCGCCTGACGAATGCGCGCATTCCTACTCCCTGCACACGTCCCATCATGAATAAGTGATATGCGATTACACTTTTGCCTTGACGATCCTTTTTGATCCGCATACCTGGCACCGCAAGTAGAGAAAACCCCCTTCAGAAATAATTTTTGAGTCAGGTTTCCCACACTCATTACACAATACAAACTCCTCCACATACTTTCGGATTTTCTCGTTGATGCGGGAAGCCGGGACTTTTGTTCCGATTAAGAGCATTCCTCGCTGGATCATTCCGGGAGCAGCGAGTTCCTTGAGAACATACTTAAGCAAATGCTCAGGGTCTCTGTTGATTGCGCTGGCAATCTGAAGGAAGTTTGAGATAAGGGTTTTATTCCCTTGGAGATGCCCTCGCACTTTAGGTACTTCAAAGCGCTCCCGCTCAAGCACGGAAGCCGGCATCCCTTTGCGTGCACGATTGAGCAGCGATGCATAATCCATACACGGAGGAGATCATTCTTGATTTATAAACGTGCTGGTTGAGACGTGTCGAGCGAAACTCTTAAATATTCACGAACCCCAGCAGGTCCATGGTCCTTGAGGCATTAGTGAATCCATTTGGCGCGGAGCAGCATCCTTGGAGCGCTTTGGGGTTGGGAGTTCTCTATACGTCTCTTGCGATACTGCTCAGCTTGTGGATTTTTCCTCAGCATGGATCGCTGGTCATCATCTTTTTGACGGTGCTGGCATGCACGCCCCTTTTGTACAATGTTATCAGAAGGGAAGAGCGAAAAAGCATCGACAGCATCGCTGAGCTGTCATTATTGAAAGAGCATGGCCGGGTGCTAAGTTTTCTCTTGTATTTCTTTGCTGGAATGACGCTGTGTTTTGCAGGATGGTATATTTTCCTGCCGGAGCAAACCACCCAGGTTCTATTTCAGGTGCAGAGTCAGACGATTTATAACATCAACAACGAGATCACAGGGAATGCCCAGCTTGATGTTGCCGCTCGGTCGTTGTTTTTTGTGAAAGTACTCCTCAACAACATTAAAGTAATGTTTTTTTGCATTCTGTTTTCGTTTCTCTATGGTGTTGGCGCCATATTCATCCTCGCGTGGAACGCGTCCATCATCGCAACAGCGATGGGCAATTTTATTCGTTCTCAGCTTTCTACGTCCTCAAATTATTTTGCGATCACCTCATTAGGAATTGCCCGGTACGCCATCCACGGTATCCCTGAAGTCGCGGCATACTTTATAGCAGGAATCGCGGGTGGCATTATTTCCGTAGCCATGATTAACCACGAGCTCGGCTCTGAAAAAAACAAGAGGATCCTCCTCGACTCCGTTAACCTTATTCTTATTGCAACGGTACTCTTAGTCGTAGCGGCGGCGCTTGAAGTGTTTGTCGTCGCAGTGTTATTCTAAGCGTTTAATAAATCCCGGGCGCACTTCAAAAATATCGCCCTGCTGCATGAGCTGTCGCACGAGTCGCTCGGGGCACTCAGCAAGGATCATACCCAGGGGAACCCCTTGGCCATCATCAAGCGCCGTGATCCTCTGCAAAAGCTCGCGTGCTTGATCGGGAACTTCTTCAGGCTGCACCACTTCAGGTTTTTCTTCCTGAGGAGGACTCTGGGGGTTAGATGCGCGCATGTTTTCTTTTCTACGCACTGCCGTCCAGCCCGGCGATATGTGGCCGTTAAGGATTTCGATAATGACGTAACGCTCTGCTCCATAGGACCTAAGACGTCCAATGATGAGCACGAGCGATCCGGGAGTAATGTCACGCACCGTATCGAATGATCGCGCTTGAATTTGCCCTGTTCCGTCATCGAGCAAGAGGGTTTCGAGGGGAGCATGTTCTTGAGAAATCACGGTCGCTATGAGATTAATCCTTGACACTTCCGTATCTGCAATGAGGAAACGGTCTTCGCCGAGTGAATGCGCTGCCATAATGTCAGCGATGGTTACGTTGAACGCGATGAGACGCTCCATCATTACATCCTCGCAATGAATCCGTGCCTTGGTTCAAACAAGTCTCCTGTGCGTTTGAGTTTTTCAATCGCCTCTTCAACGATGGTTGCGTCAATCCCTTTCTCTGCAGCATCGCGGATGATATCCGTAATAGGGATTGTCTTCCCGAGCTTGTTCTCAAGTTCTGCAATAATCTCTTTAATGCTGAGGATATGGGATCGCTGGCTGGCGCTTATGCCTGTTGCGATACGATCGATATCGATTTTTCCCGTTTCAGGATCAACTCCTATTTGGCGAAGGCAGTAGTTGAGCAGTTCGATTGCTTTTTTTGCGTCTTTCTTTGTGACCTTATCTCCAAGGTGGAGCTTAGCTACGGCTTCACTGAGGCGAATGAGTGCTTCAAGTTGTCTTGGAGAGATAGGAACCGCTTTGATTGCGGTGTCCGTTTGGGATTCCGAATTACGCATCTCAACATAATAATTTTTGATCTCTTCAATGGCACCATCCGTAAGCGTAGGCTTGCACATTCGCTTGACATACGCGAGATATTTTTTGAGCAGGGGAGTCTCAATCTCAGGAGTTTCCATGTCCGGGTTTTGATGGAGGAGGAGTACGTGTTTCGCGAGTTTCTCATCTTTTGTTGCGTCAGGTAAATCTTTGATAGGAAAGATGAGGTCAAAGCGGTTAATGAGTGCCGGAGGAAGATTAATTTGGTTACTGATGACATCGAACGGGTCGAAGCGTCCAAATTTTGGATTTGCGGCAGCGAGCACGGTTGTTTCGCATCGCAATGTTGCCTGGACGTTCGCCTTGCTGATGCTTACGGTCTGTTGTTCAAGCGCTTCATGAATTGCGCTCCTATCTTCAGGAGTCATTTTATCCAACTCGTCTATTGCTGCCAAACCTCCGTTAGCCAATACTAAGGCTCCTGCTTCCAGCGCCCATCCCCTTATGAATTCATCTTTTACCACACTG
>CAZHJH010000051.1:7088-9989 GCA_964533475.1 uncultured Methanosarcinales archaeon | reverse complement strand
ATATTCATGAGATTTCGATTAGTATACACTATTTTGGGGATCAGATCAAAAAGTTTTGTGGAGACGGAAAAAAGTTTGGGGTCCAGATTCTGTACGTGGACGAACCGGAGCCGTTAGGAACTGCGGGGGCGCTTCGGCTGCACCGTGATTGGCTTGACCAGCCGTTTCTCATGATGAACGCGGATGACCTCTGCGCGCTTGACCTCACCAAAATGTACGCTCAGCATCGCAAAACCTCAGCGTATGGCACGCTCGCGCTCACTGAGGTTGAGGATCCGAGTAAGTACGGTGTTGTTGCCCTTAACGGCAAGCGCATTATCAAATTTGTAGAAAAACCTGCAAAGAAGGATGCTCCGAGCCATCTCATTAGCGCGGGCTACTACATTCTTGAGCCTGCGGGCGTGAATCTTGTGCCTGATGGATTCTGCATGGTTGAGAAATTTCTTTTTCCCAAGCTCGCGGAGCAGGGAAGATTATACGGATTTCCATTCAAAGGACAATGGTTTGATGTTGGAACTCCTGAGACGCTTGCGAAGGCGGAGAAGGAGTGGAAGGGTTAATGTGAGACTGCAACTTTCATTTTACGGGATTTCTGCTTATTAAAATATTTTTGCATGTTGATGCGGAGCAATCGATCGTAGAATGAAATAATCTCATTAACGAAGGGATCAGCAGCATTAATCCGATATAATTGCATATTCCCGAGTTTTCTGGTTGAAATAATAATCTTATTCTTCAATAAGCGGTTCATCATGCGGTAAAATGTTGCCCTTCCGATACCTGCCTGATCGGCTATATCTGTAATGCTGTAATCGAGTTCCCTGCCCGTGATGAGCATATCCAAAATACGAATCATTGGCGTATCTCCCATGTGGTCGATAAAGACGGATTCTCCCATAGTAATCAGTAAATGGCACTGGTTAATAAATGTTTCTAAATGAGACAAGGTTGTATCAATATGATACAAAGAATATCGGAAAACTTGCGAAAAAATCGAGTAAACACATATAAAGGCCACAGGGCCCCAAAGTTACATGGATTTCGAGGGTATTCAAAAAGAATTGCTCAGAAAACTAGTGAAGAGAGGTAAGTGGGAGGCATGTCATACGGAGGAGCGAAATCTTTTCAGGGGATTGCCTAAACACCTCATCGGAACTAGAGAATGTCAAAACGCATTGCACGATTTATACCAACGAGGCCTCGTTCTTAGGTCAACAAAGACAAATGAAATCCATGTTTCACTCAATATTGAAAAGAGAGATTGAGGAGATTATTTTTGGAGAAAGACAATAAAAAAATAAAAAAGCCTTACGCTTTTCCCATTATTCTATACGCTTCAATTCCTGAAGGAGCTTTTGCGACAGCGAATCTGCGTCCTTTCTTGACAACGATTTTGTATTCGGTGGCATCGAATTTCTTCTTTCCCTTCACATCATAGAAGGTCAGTTTTTCAGCCATGGTCTGTTCACCTCAAGTAGTAATACACAGGATACGGTTATTACACATATATAAAGCTTTGTGTAAAATCATATATAAATATACGAAAAAGGGACATTGCAAATTACTACTTTGAAGTGGTTTTGGTATTCGTTTTTTCAAGCCTCAATAGCTCTTGCAGCGCCCGAATCGCGACCTCAACCTGCTTGTTTGTTGGCTTCTTCGTTGTAATGAGCTGCGTCCACATTCCTGGCGCGGAAAGTAGCCTAAAAAACACACTTCCCTGATGCGTGGCGCTAAACCTCAGGAGCTCATACGCGATTCCGGCAATGGGCGCGATCATGAGAATGCGCAATGTAAATAGGATAAGCCTGCGGAGGAGAAACGGTTGCTCAACAAAACCGGGAAACAGATACATAACCGCAACTGGCAGAAGGCTCAGCACAATAATGGCAACGATAATGACAAGGATAAGGAAGCTTGTGCCGCATCTCGGATGCTCAGGATTGAATTTTTGGACATTCCTGACCGTGAGGGGCAGCTTCGCCTCTAAGCAATGCACGGACTGGTGCTCCGCGCCATGATACTGAAACAGCTTTTTCACGTCCGCCATGCGCGCAATAAGCAGGAGATACGCTATGAAGATGATGATCTTAATCAGACTGTCAACAATGTTGAAGATGATGGGCCTGGATTCTTCCTCCAAGCCAAGCATGAACGTAAGAAGATACGGAAGCGCGACGAATAAAAAAATTCCGAATGCGATCGAAATCGTGATGAGGAGAACAATACCCTTAGTGCGCATAGGCTCCTGCTCCTCCTTGGGAAGTGATTGATTGCCGGACCAGATTAACGCGCGCATGCCGACAGCGAGCATCTCAATGATGTTGTACATGCCGCGAAAGAAGGGAAGCTTCCAGAGCCTTGGGCGCCGCTTTATGTTCTCTTTGCGCAATACAATTTTTCCATTTGGCGTACGCACTGCGGTAACCGCATGCTGCTGGGAGCGCATCATGACACCTTCAATGACCGCCTGCCCCCCAAGAAGTTCCTTGCTCATAGTCCAATCCACTTGTCAATGTCTTCCGCGATTTTTTTAAGATCCGCTGTTGTCCGTTGAATGTCCTTCTCCACTTCCTCAACCAATGCTTTCAGATTGTCCACACGCAGGAGATAATGGCTCTTGCTGTGAATGACCAACCCGGATTCCATGAGCTTGTTCACATGATGAATGACCGTGCCTCGTGTGAGATGTAATTTCGATGCCAATTCGTCGCTAGTCAATCCTTGCTTTGTCCTCGCGGCTTTTAAGAGCTCGATGAAGATCCTAAAACAGCTCTTGTCCTTATCTCTGAGATTAAATAATCCTAGCGACGTTCCAAACCACTGCAGCTCATCATTAATATTTCTATACGAAGGCTTCCGAACGTTAATAATGGTAATGCGCTGCTGAGAGATATACAT
>CAZHJH010000051.1:0-6988 GCA_964533475.1 uncultured Methanosarcinales archaeon | reverse complement strand
ATTGTTCTCGGATCAAATTGGATTGCAGCCGTTTGGAGACGCTTCCGAAAATATTGATGTTGAGTTGGGATTGCATATCCCATGCCGGTTTCGGAAGGATAACCGATGTACGATTTACTCTGCGAGGCCGTTGAACTGCAGGTTATTTCCGTACTGGATTCTCGCGGATGCTCCCAAAGAGAAAATGAAAGAAGTCTTAGAACCAGGATGCGGCTGCTGCAAAGGATTTGTAATGGATGAAAAGGATAGGCCTATGTACAAAGCGTATAAGGAAGCGCTCGCTAAGATATTCCTTCAAGAAATGGAAAAAACAGATGCAGCGATGCTTGAGTTTAATCAGCAAATAACGATCTCACGGGATCCGGACGTTTCTGAGAAGGAGAGGATCATCATCGCAAAGAAGCTTATTGACCACGGCAGGGATGAGCTCATGATAGAAGCGATGCAGAAAGCTGTAGAGGAGCAAGAGTTTGCTGAATCTCAGGAGTTGAATGATGCGGAAAGCCTTCTTGAGAAGTAGAATATTAAAATCTATAAACGTAACGTTAAGATGAATAGAAAAAGTTTGGGACAATTACTGTCACCGAATAAGCCAATAGAAACACAATAAGTATATAAATCAAGATCATCATTTTTTTGGTTGATTTATTGTAAATCAAGATATAAGCAGCTAGACTTGCAAGCAACGATATTAGGAAGGGAGATACAAACTTGAGGAAGAAGTTTTCACTTTCCAAACTGCTGATCTTTATCGATAAATTACTATTTTGAGTTATTTCAGATCCGATCGCTATTGGACTTAGTGCACCCGAAGTGGAAAGAGTGTATGAGATGTCTCTGCAAATAACCTCATTGTTTGCTTCAAAGCCGGTTCCTGCCCAGCTTAATCCGTAATCCGAACATGTGAGAAAGTAATCCGTAACTGACATACCCCCCGTGCTATATTCAGCATATAAGCGCTGGATAAACTTTCTCATATCAGAATAGCTAACTTCAGTGCAAGGGTATTCCTCAAGGTATTTTTGATGCACCGATGAATTTAGAGGCTCAATAAGTGCATTTGGATGGGAGGGACATACAATAAGTATATCTTTACATGCTGCGAAGGCATTACTGGCAACACAATCAACATAAGTCGTCGCGTCCGCACTAATTAAAGTGGGTACTAACAACAGAAAAATTAAGAAAAAAATGAGGTTCTCATAAACGCGATCAGCTAGGAGGAGTATAAATATATTTGCATAGGACGAGGATATCTCCTAGGTTAACTCTGTTGAACGACGCAGAGAAGTTTTTGAAATAATCCAGGCTAAAGAAAATCAACCTCATCCGAGCGCACCGTGATTTCTGTGGGAACGTGAGGTTTTGTAGGATCTTTCTTTTCTTCAGCAGGCTTTTCAGGAACGTGCATCTCCAAGGCTTTTTTCAGGTTCATATTGCCACAGCGGATGCATTGAGCATATGCGCCCCATTTTCCCTTCTTGATGTCGAGCCACTGCCCACATACGCACTTGAGCTCTAACGACCTGCCTTTATGATCACTGCATGTGGGAATCCCTTGCTCATTCAGCGTGGTTCCATGCTTTTCACAGAAAGGACAGGTATCTTTTCGTGACTCTCCATAGCGTTTGGGGATATACATTGAAGAGAACAATGATCAATCATTTATAATGCTTTTCCAAACGCTTTTAAACATCGGTTTTCTCCTTCGCGGATAGGGATGAAAGTGATGCTCATACAGCGAGGATGTCCGATCTGCGGCGGAGAGGTGAGAGGTAATCCTGAGCTGAAATGGCTCTGCAAGAAGTGTTTTCTGTTGTTTGAGGGAAGGCATGTGTTTCGTTAAAACAGCCCAAACTTCTTTGATTTGATCTCTCCCTCAAACTCTTCAAGCGCTTTTCTCTGCTTCGCCGTGATCCTCTCCGGGGTTTTCACAATGACTCTGACAAGCTCGGCGCCATGGCCATGCTCATGCACATCAGGCATGCCCTTGCCTTTCATTCTGAAAACGGTGTGCGTCTGCGTTCCTGCGGGGATTGCGAGCGTCGCTTTTCCCTCGATCGTTGGCACTTCAATCTCGCCGCCTAATGCTGCTGTGGCAAAACTAATTGGAACTTCAGCGTAGAGGTCATTCTCGCGGCGCTCAAAGATATCATGTTGGGCAATGTGTATCAACACATACAAATCGCCCTGCTCAGCGCCTGACTCTCCGGGCTCGCCCTCTCCAGGTATTCTCAAACGGAGGCCTTCAAACGCGCCTCGTGGAATCTTGACCTCGATCTTTTTCTTCTTCCGGACAACTCCCGTGCCATCACAATGATCACATTCGTGTTTAATATATTGGCCACGGCCTCTGCATCTATGACAGGGAGCGGTTGTTTGAAACATTCCAAATGGGGTTCTCTGAACTCTTGTCTGCATTCCTGCACCATTGCAGTCTGGACAGGTTTCTATATCGTCTTTTGACTTGGCTCCAGAGCCCTTGCACGAACCGCATGTGTCTAACTTGGGAAACTCAAGCATTCTTTTCACGCCTGTGAACGCCTCTTCGAGCGTGATTTCCAATTCATATAACAGGTCAGAGCCTCTCCTTCGCCTTTGACGCCTCCCGCCAAACCCGGAAATGCCTCCGCCAAAGAACTTGTCAAAGATGTCATCAAAATCAAAATGCGAAGCGAAATTTGCGAAATCTCCATAGTCAGCTCCTGAGAAACTTGCGCCGCCTGCCCTTTTGTACGCGTCCGCATCCCCAAACTGGTCGTACTGCCTGCGCTTCTCATCATCGCCCAAGACAGAAGCTGCCTCATTAATCTCCTTGAACTTCTCCGTTGCCCCCGGATCCTTGTTCAGGTCAGGGTGATGCTGCTTCGCGAGCTTCTTATACGCTTTCTTCACTTCCTCTTTCGAAGCGTTCTTGCCAACACCAAGGATTTTGTAATAATCTTTTGTCATATGGGGAGCGTTATTGGGGAATTATTAAATCATTGTATTTTGAGTATTTATCGCATGGATTATTTACGATGCATCTGATTCTTCTGGCGGCCCCGACTCGCTACGCTCGTCGTCGGATCCTCCCCGTAAGGGACAACCCCCGGATCCGACCGGCGCCAGAATCAGATTATTATTTTTCCTTTTTACTCTTATCCTCGAACTCTGCGTCTACGACCGTGTCGCCTTCATCATTCTTTGCTTCTTTAGGCTCTTCATCGGCAGCTGGTTTTTGCTGCTTCGCTTTCTCATAGAGTTCAATCGACAGCTTCTGTATTTTCTCGTTGATCTCCTCGAACTTTTTCTTAATCTTAGCCGCGTCCTTGCCCTTCATAAGCTCCTTTAAAGCCTCAATCTCTTTCTTCGCCTCATCGAGCTTTTCCTTGTCTACTTTGCCATCAAGATCCTTGAACAAATGCTCCGAGGAGTAAATCAATGAGTCTGCCTGGTTTAAGGTTTCAATCTCCTCACGCTTCTTCTTATCCTCTTCAGCGTGCGATTCCGCTTCCTTCTGCATGCGCTTGATCTCTTCCTCACTCAGGCGCGAGCCGCCTGTCACGGTAATCTGCTGCTGTTTTCCCGTTCCAAGATCCTTCGCGCTCACATTGACAATGCCATTCGCGTCAATGTCAAACGTGACTTCAACCTGAGGAATGCCGCGAGGAGCTGGCGGAAGGCCTACAAGATCAAATCTTCCCAGACTCTTATTGTCAGACGCCATGGGGCGTTCGCCCTGTAATACATTAATAGTCACTGCTGGCTGATTATCGGATGCTGTGGAGAATACCTGAGATTTCTTCGTTGGAATTGTCGTGTTGCGGTCAATGAGCTTCGTGAACACTCCACCAAGGGTCTCAATGCCGAGACTTAATGGGGTAACGTCAAGAAGCAGCACATCCTTAATCTCTCCCGCGAGGATGCCTGCCTGAATCGCGGCACCCAACGCTACCGCCTCGTCAGGATTAACGGTCTTATCGCCATCCTTTCCCGTAATGTCCTTCACAATCTGCTGGACTTTGGGGATTCTCGTTGAGCCTCCCACAAGAAGCACTTTGTTTATGTCTTTAGCGGTGAGCTTCGCGTCTTTCATCGCCTGGATTGTCGGCCCTTTAAGCTTTTCCAGAATGTCCGCGATGAGATTTTCATACTTCGCTCTGGTCAGCTCAACATTCAAATGCAACGGCCCTTTTTGCGTTGCCGTGACGAACGGAAGATTAATCGAAGCGGATTGCGCTGAGCTCAATTCTATCTTCGCCTTCTCCGCAGCCTCTTTTAATCTCTGTAATGCGGTTTTATCCTCACGTAGATCAACGCCCTGCTGCTTTTTGAACTCAATCGCGAGCCAGTCCATGATCGCGTCATCAATATCATCACCGCCGAGGTGATTATTTCCTGACGTCGCTTTGACTTCAAAAACGCCTTCACCCAACTCGAGGATGGAAACGTCAAATGTGCCGCCTCCAAAGTCAAACACCAAAATAGTCTTGCTGCCTTCTTTGTCAAGGCCATACGCTAAACTCGCTGCCGTTGGCTCGTTTATGATTCTTAAGACGTTTAATCCCGCAATGACCCCCGCGTCTTTTGTCGCCTGCCTCTGCGCGTCATTGAAATATGCGGGAACGGTCACGACTGCATCTTTGACCGCATGTCCAAGATACGCTTCCGCGTCTCTCTTGAGCTTTTGAAGAATCTTCGCGGAGATTTCCTGAGGAGTGAACTCCTTTTTGTCAACTTGCACTTTGAAGCCATGATCGCCCATGTGCCTCTTTATACTTCTAATTGTGTTTTCCGGATTCGTAATTGCCTGATTTCTCGCCACTTTTCCAACAATCGTCTCTCCGTTTTTTATTGAAACTACACTTGGCGTTGTCCTATCGCCTTCCGCGCTCGGAATGATGATTGGTTTTCCCGCTTCCATCACCGCGACAGCGCTAAATGTCGTTCCCAGATCAATTCCAATAGCTTTAGCTACAGCCATATTCTCCCTCCAAAGGTTTAGAAAAATTATTGATGCAAGATCTCATATCCCAGGACTTTCTTGAGCTTGTCCTCATCTTGGACGATTTCATGAAGCTCTCCTCCTGGAATTGTGGGGTGATGCTTGAGCGTCTGTGCCCATTCTCGAACCGCCACGGGGTCATTCGCATCGATGACATGATTGAGCATGAACCACTGACTAAGCTGTTCTCCATACGTGCCGCATGTGGAGACTTTGCAATGCAGCGGCTTGATTGCGTGTATTGTGCAGTTCTCATGATCATCAAAAAAGACGCATCGTCCATACGGTTTTCCGGACTCTCTCAGGAGCTTTGGGCGCCACATCGTTTTGTTGTACAAGCGGACAGACTCAAGCCAGTTCATCTTGAGCTTCGCTTCCGTAACTCCCAAATGCTTCGCGAGTTTGGCAAAATCATCTCCGACTAAAAAGCCGGAGGACATCGTGCATGCGTGTGAGCATGACGTGCATGCCTTGCCTTTGTCGCAATTACCGTACTTTATTGCGTCCTGCTTCGGTGTTTTCCTTGTAATCCCCACATATGGAATGCTCATGATTCCACACAAAGGGATGAGGTTTATATTGTTTGTGGATTAAATATAGGGATTGTAGTTATTGGATATGTTCGTTTTCTGGCTTCTTCTGATCTGATTTGCGATTAGTGTCATTGCTTTTTTCCCGCCTGCCGTCGTCGCTTCGCTCCAGCGGCAGCCCGCTGGCATCTGGGGGTCTCGCTACCGCTCGAGCCCCCTGAGATTCTTCCTTTTTTGCGACTTTTACTCGGCTTGGCCTAATGACGCGACCGTTCAGCGTATAGCCTTTCTGGAATTCCTCAAGGATTTCTCCGTCGGGTTTTTCGGAAGCCTCTGTCATTAATGCCTCATGCATATGAGGATCGAATGCTTTTCCTTCAGCTTCAATATGCTGAATGCCTTCCCGCTTGAGCAAATCGACGAGTTGGGCATAAATGAGCTCAACGCCTTTAACGAATTCTTCCTTTGATTCTTTGTGTTTAAGCGCAAGCTCAAAGTGATCAAGGGTGGGAAGGAATTTGACGAGGATGTTTTTCGCCGCGTATTTTCGAACTTCGTGGTTTTCTTTCTCTACTCTTTTTTTATAGTTTTCAAAATCCGCTTGTACTCGTTTCAACAGGTCAAGGAGCTCAGCGTTTTCATCGTGAGTTTCTTCTTTCGGTTTTTCGTCTTCCATTGTGAAAAGTATTCGGGTTCAGAAGGAAGAGGTGTTCTAAAACCCCCTGAACCCGATGTACTGAACGTGATTTAAATATATAGTTGATCTTAGATCAACCAATGTAGGTTAGAATGAACAGGTGATATATAAAGGTTGTGGAAGATTGGGCGTTGTCGGAAAATTAACCCTTGAACTCCAGGGTTAGGTTGTCGCAGAAGATGGCGTTAACTCAGAGGAGGGATTATCTTATCTGTTATTCTCAAACATCCTGTCCAATGTTTGCTGCCTTCTTACGGCGCTCATGATTGAAGAATAAGCGTTCTGCGCCTCGGCCAAATCCATTTCTCTGCCATTATGGTACGCCATATCAGCAGTTCCGTTCTTTCCCAAATCCACAAACAACACACGGTCGTTCGTGGCTCTTCGCGTGGAAACAAAACGAGTGTAATCCGGGGACTCATCAACAGTAACCGTCAAATCACCAATAGTATATCTCCCTGTCTGGACATTCCTCTCATAAGCAGGTGTGGAGCTGTATCCGCCAAGTGCGCATCCCATCGCCAATGCCGCAATCCCTGTCATTATCAATCGTCTCATGTGACCACCTTCGAATCTCACGCCAAAGTGTTAAGCAGTTTAAAAGAATTTGTATAATGAATTACTTCTTAGAAGCCGCACCGATGATATAGCCAATAGGTATGCCCACTGCCGCGCCAATCGCGACTCCGCTGTTGAGAACAAAACCGAGAGCAAGCCCAAGAACATACGCAATGGCAATAGCAATTCTCATCTTGGATTGTTGCTTTGCCATTG
>CAZHJH010000050.1:0-10136 GCA_964533475.1 uncultured Methanosarcinales archaeon | reverse complement strand
AGCGCGAACCACGGCAGCTTCTGCTCCTCATATTTCTCAATCGTCACGGGCGTTGGTGGGGCAGCATGCCCTGTGATTTGCAGGAAGTCCTCGCTCGAGACTAGGTACAGAACATCAACTCCCGCGGGTGTCGCTTGCCAAATTTCCAATCCATACGGATCCGGGTAAATTTTTTGATTAATCTCAGCGCCTCGTCCTAATCCCATGGAACGAATAGATCCAACCCCGCGCATGCTTTTCATCGTAGGCTCAGAATCGGCTGCGCAGCAGAACATCTCGACACCACCCATCCCTTTGAGCATTGATGAATCCGCAAAGGAGCCAAAACAGCCACTACCGGGCCATTCTCCAGCGACAATGTGCTCATATGGGCGCTCAATGCGCGGCAGTTTCTTCCCAGGAATCGGAGCGAACGTGATGATTTGAATGCCCCCAACCTTTTCTTCTCCCGTGATCTGCCCTTCAATGGTCTGCCCAGAGCCCATTTCGGCCGCGACAAACTGATACACTTTGCCATCTTCAGCTTTCCAGCCATCGATCCACGGCTGCGGCGGAACGACGACGTAATTCTGCGGCGTCTCTAATTTAATATCAAGTGTGCCAGACTCATGCTTTTCCGCCTGCAGATAGCCGCCGTCAAACGGCTTTCCCGTGATTGCATTAATATTCCCTGCAGCGATGATAGCTGCCCTAGGGTTTTGATATGAACCGCTGAAATTCAGCCACATCGCCTCCTGAGGATACATGGGCATAAAATAGCCTTCAGCCCGCCAAGTCTCAGGGCATCCTTGCCTGAAGTCTGAAACCCGATATATGGGAAAACTCCCTAATCCAGCAGGTAAGCTGTTTAATTTTCCTTCAGGAACGCGCACGGTGCGCTGGAAATTAACAGGTAAACCCCCCACGGTTATGGTCTGCATTGCGTATTTGTCTAATGGATGTTGTGCTGTTCTCATTGGAACACCTCCAGTTTTAATGTAATCGGAGATGTTTCGGGGTAATATATACTTACCCCGTATATTATGTATACTAGTACAATTATGTGTATCTACTAGTAATAAGTGTATTTATGAAAAGTTTTATATAGGCTAGAGCGTTTGCAGCGACATGAAGCGCAAAATCGTCCAGCACGGAAGCACTTCCCTTACCATCACGCTCCCCATGAAATGGGTGAAAAAAAACAGGATTAAGAGGGGCGATGAAGTCTCTGCGGAGGGCGAAGGCAGGACACTTACGATAACCGCGGGATCACCCTCAGCAACACTTCGCAAAAAAGTCGAGATCGATGAACAGGGCATATTCACGAAAAACGACGTGAGCCATCTCTATCATCTCGGCTATGACGAGATCGAGATCACATTCAATGATGCGCAGGACATTAAAGACATCCGTGAGCGTCTTCCAAACTGCATTGGCTATGATATCACGGATCAGAAAAGCCATATGCTGCTCATCCAGAGCATTGCGTCGCAAATTGACATCGAATTTGACACGTTTCTCAGGAAAAGCTTCCTCATCACGCTGGAAATGGCAAAGGGGATTATAGAATCTTTGAAGAATCACGATGAGCTCGACCCATTCATACAAATGGAAACACTGAACAACAAGTTCACAGACGTGTGCATACGCATCCTCCACAAAAAAGGGCATGCGAAAGAAGATCGCATCATGGAAATCCATGACGTGGTAAAGAATATTGAGCGCGTCGCAGATGAGGTCAAAGCGATCGCTGTACTGATAAAGGAGAAAAAAGCAGCAGTGAGCATAACCCCCCTTGAGCAATGCACGGAGTTCTTCGAGCGATTTTACAAGCTCTTCTATACATTTAACGGAAAAGCAAAACAGCAGATGTATCAGGATAGAACACGGCTCAAAAAACAATTCTCAGAAGCATTAGAAAAAGCTAAGGGAGCAGAATCTTTGTACTACCATCATTGCCTTTCGATTATTGAAAAAACGTATGATGCGGCAAACGCGTATTACGCTTTCATCCTCTGAACGTGCTCGGCTAGATAGTCAACAGGAGCGAGAATTCCTGCGAGAATCGATCCGATCGCCTCTGCGCGCAGGGCATTGAACGCATGGTATGCGTGAAGCGACTGAACGATCTCACGTGCATGGTAGACTGCCTTGTCTTCAATATCCTTTTTACCCGTCCTCGCGGGATCAAACAGCTCAAGGACATCGCGCTGGATGCGATGAACGAGGAGCTCATCCGCGCGGGGACAGCTGAGCGAGTTACCCGACAGCCTTTGCATGGATTCCGAGTACTCCGAAATAACCTTATCAAGCGCGTCCTCATATCTTGGGAAAATAGAACGCGCTTCACGCAAGTGATGCACCCAAAAGTCAATAATATCCCGGATAGGATGCGCGGAGCAGAGATCACTCCAGTCTATAAGGCCAAACTGATCAATGCACATGTCAGAATTCGAGGATCCATTCTGGGCGATTGTTACAATATTTCCAATGTGTACATCTCCATGATTCACCGCATATGAACGTTGAGGCGTATAGAGCGCACGGGTGAGGCGACCTATGTCCGGATTTTCAATATGCAGCACGCGTCCCAGCGATTCCTGCAGCGCGCGCTCAAAGGAATACTTCGGAGCCTCAATTCCATACTGCTCAAGACGATCTTTGGACTTTTGCAATCCTACATGACACTGCGCGAGTACCCTTGCAACTCCAAGTGCGGTCTGGAGCATGATGTCAGGAGCGCGCTCCAGGCGCTTCAAAAGCTCTCCATACGCATCGCCAGCGTGCTCAATGACAGAGCCTCCAAGAATACCAATATCCGCTTTAAACGGTGCATCAGGAGAAAATGCGAGTGGTTTTCCGGTTGGTACGTGTTCGCGCGACGCAAAATAACTCACGACAAGCTCTTTATACAAAACTTTAGGATCATCATGCAGCACCCAGACCCTCCCCAGCGCGTTTCCCTTCAATATGCACACTTCCTTAACCTTTTTTCTCGTCTGGGGAAGATCCCTGATTCTTGTGACACGCACAGGCATGTGATATTCAGTCGTTAACAATTGCTCGAGGAGCGTGACAGCGTCCGGTTTCTCAGGGACATCCATAGTTACGTGAAGGCTTCCCAGTTTGGGGACTGCAACACATGGCTCAGAAATCTCTTCAGGCGCTTCAGAAGCAGTGAATATCTCTGCCATCTCGGGGCCAAGTTCTGCCTCAAAAGCTTTCTCAAGCGGAGCAAATGACTCTGCTCTTGTTAGTGATCGAAATTGCCCTCTTCCTCTTGGAGAAGGGAGGTTGATATAGCGCCTCAAGTGAGCTGTGGGATCTCCATACTCTCCAGCACGCAGCCGTTCAAAATCTATACGTTCAATGACCCCCATACCCTCTTTAAAGTGCTTGACCCTTTAAAAATATTTGCTCTGCATGGACGGGCTAGGCATTTCCACAAAGCATATAAATACGTTCTACGCTGACCACACAATGCAGACTCCGTATCCGTTCATAGTCGTCGCGGGGCCTCAGTCTTCTGGGAAAACGACTACACTTCTTGCGCTGCGGCAGCAGGGATATGCCGTCATATGGGAATCGGCATTGACACTTATTCGGCGTGTGAAACACGAAGGACATAAACCTGAAGAGTATATGCGAACACACTTCCGGGAGTTCCAGGAGAGACTCACACAAATCCAAGCGCATCGAGAAGATAGGATGCGCCGCGTTTTCCCTCCATGGCCATTCTATTTATGCGATAGGTGCGATGTGGACCAGCTTGCGTATTATACAAGGGCAGAGATCACTCCTCCCGCGCATCTCGATGATGGGCTGTTGAGAGCGCGCTATTCCCCCACCGTTTTTTGGATGGAGATGCTCCCTGAAGAATATTGGAACAAAACAAAACACGGAAAGCCGAGAACGACAACGTATGAGGAAGGTGTTGAGCTCGGACGCCATCTAAGACACGTATATGAACGTATCGGGTTTATGCTTATCGAAATTCCGTATGGAGGAAGAACCGAGTATGTGCGGGCAGAGGACATCACGGGCCATCTCCGGAGCATGAGACTGTTGCAGACTGCACTCGATGTCACCGTGCGAAACCTTCTTTCATAAGATTTATAAAGTACCCTTTAATTCATATGACATAAACAGCACATGAAAACAAAACTCAAACCCCCGTATAACATTTTTTTTGGAACGCTCGCGAACCAACATAGGATAGAGATCATGCTGCTACTTCTTAAAGGACCAAAAAACATCAGCCATATGAGTGAAGTGCTGAAGATTCATCAGAGCACGGTTTCGAAAAACATCAAGCGCCTTGAGCTCTGTGGATTCGTGCATTGCAATCACGCTGGAAAAGAAACCGTTTGCAACCTTAACGCAAAAACAATCAAACCGCTCATCAAACTCATGCACACGCATGTGAACACATACTGCAAATACCTCGGAGGTGGCCATGATGGATCTCACTGTTAAAGGGATGCACTGCAAGAGCTGCGCAACGATTGTGAAGGAAGCGCTAGAAGACATCGGGGCAAAAAACGTCACCGTACATGTAGATGAAAAGAAGCAAATTGGAAAAGTCTCGCTGGAATACGCTAACAAGACCAAGGCTGTCGTTGCCATTAAAAATGAAGGGTACACTGTGATCTGAATGCAAACAACGATCTATTGCCCAGATATCACGTGCGGGAGTTGCACGAAGGTGATCAAGAGATCTTTGGAGAAATATCCCCAAGTGGAAAGCATCGCGTTTGGCAAAGATTCTGTCACGGTTGTCCATGCACAGGAGCTTCCTGAGGAGGACCTTTTACGAACCATCCACGAGCGGGGCTTCAGAGCTGACTTCGAGCCGTTCACACGCAAAACCTTTAGAGAGCGCTGGCGCGACTTTATGGAAAACAAGGAGAAATACGCCGTCGAATACTCCCTGATTCAATACAGTATCATTACGTTCTTCCTCCTCACGGCGATTGAAGCGGTGACGTATCTCGCGCTCTATCGCAGCCAGCCAGGATTTCTTGAGCGGTATGGGATTTGGGCGCTCTACCTCAATCTTGCCATTGTGAGCATCGGAGCCGCGATGTGGCACTTCAAATCATACCGCGGAGAGGTCTCGACTATGGTTGGGATGATGATTGGAATGACATTTGGCATGCAATCTGGATTTCTGATCGGAGTCATCTTTGGAGCAACGAACGGTATGTTCATTGGAACGATGACTGCGATGCTCTCCGCCACGTCGATCGGATGGTATAATGGGAAATGCTGCGGCATCATGGGCATCCTTGAAGGAATGATGGCGGGAACGATGGGAGGCATTATGGGGGCCATGACAGGAGTCATGATGTTCGCAGACCACATTCTCTGGTTCATGCCATTCTTTATGATCATCACGCTTTTCATTGTGTGGGGGCTCTCGTACATGCTCTACGAAGAGTTTGTTGAGGATAATCCAAAAGTGAAGGTACAACCTACCGCGTTCACGACATTTTTCTCCTATTGCTTTCTTGCAGCGGTCATATTCTTCACAATCATGATCTATGGTCCTACATCAGGACTTGCTGCGAGGTGAGCATATGAACTGGATAACTATAGTTGCGATATTCGTTGGGCTTGGATTACTGGGAGCGATTGGCGTGAACTACTACATGAATTCCTTAAGCGCCCCTGGCACGGACACTACAGTTCCTGTAATCACGGGAGATATTCAGGAAGTGACGCTTGGATTTGGCAATAACTATGACCCCAACGTCATCACGGTAAAGCAAGGCATTCCGGTCAGGATCACGATGGACATGAGCGAAGTTCGGGGGTGTTTTCGATCCGTTGTTATTCCTCAGCTCGGGATCCGCAAAACATTCACGGAGAGCGACAATGTCCTCGAATTCACGCCTAGTCAGAAAGGAACATATCCCTTTTCCTGCGCGATGGGAATGGGCACGGGAAAAATCGTCGTTGTCTAAGCATTATTGGTGAAGACGTGAAAAAAACAATTCAATTAGGCATAGGGGGCATGCACTGCGCGAGCTGCGCGAATCTCATCACGAAAGCGCTTAAAAAAGTGCCGGGTGTAGATGACGCGAGCGTGAATTACAGTACGGAACGAGCAAGCGTCACGTATGATGATGCGCGGGCGGCGGAAACGCAGCTGCTTGAAGCCGTGAAAAACAGAGGATACACGGCAAGCCTCAGCATTGACAAAGATGCAGAATCCAAGCGCAAGCATGCGGAGTACGAGCGCCTGAAGCAATTGCTCACGATCAGCCTCATTTTCAGTATTCCTGCTGCGATCATAGGCATGTTCTTCATGATGGACGGGCTCCTGTTTATAGGATGGGAGCTTCCCTTTGCAGAATTTCTCTTATTTATTCTCGCAACTCCTGTTCAGTTTTATGTTGGCTGGCAATTCTATCAGGGAACGTGGAGTGCGCTCAGGAATGAAACTGCAAGCATGGACACGCTCATCGCCTTGGGAACGTCTGCCGCGTATTTCTATAGCGTATATCTCATTTTTTTTGGGGAGGGCAGCCAATACTTTGAGGTCTCCGCCATCTTAATCACGCTCGTTATCCTCGGAAAAATGCTTGAAGCACGCGCGAAGGGAAAGACAAGCGAAGCTATCCAAAGGCTCATGTCGCTCGCGCCAAAAACAGCCACGGTCATTCGTAACGGGAAACAGGAAAGCATACCCATCGATAACGTTGTGGAAGGGGATGTCCTCATCGTCAAACCCGGCGAAAAAATACCTGTTGATGGCATTGTACTCTCAGGAACGTCAACCATAGATGAAAGCATGATCACGGGAGAAAGCATCCCTGTAGAAAAAAACAAAGGAAGCAACGTTACGGGAGGGACAATCAATAAGCATGGAAGCTTCCAGTTTAAAGCGACAAAAGTCGGAGCGAACACGACGCTCGCAAGCATCATCAGGCTCATCGAAGACGCGCAGGCAAAAAAAGCGCCCATCCAGCGCTTCGCGGATATGATCTCCGCGTATTTTGTACCTGTAGTGATCGGGCTCGCGCTCGGAACGTTCGCATCATGGTACTACATTCTCGACGAAACATTTTCATTTTCGCTCATCGCCGCGGTATCCGTTCTTGTCATAGCGTGTCCGTGCGCGCTCGGGCTTGCGACCCCCACAGCTATAATGGTTGGCACGGGAAAGGGAGCACGCCACGGTGTACTCATCAAAGGAGGGGAGGCTCTCGAGACCGCGCACAAAATCAAGTGCGTGATATTTGACAAAACAGGAACGATTACAAAAGGCACGCCCGAAGTAACAGACGTGATAGGCGATCCGTCCGTGCTTGAAATAGCGGCGAGCATCGAGAACAACTCAGAGCATCCCCTCGCGGACGCCATTGTGCAGCATGCACAGCACAACAAAGTGAAATTGAAAGCAGTAACGAACTTCAAAGCGATTCCGGGAAAAGGAGTTACTGCGCTTGTGCAAAAGAAAAAATATTTTCTGGGCAATGAGAAGCTCATGAAAGACGAGCGCATACCCTATGAGCGCTTTGCGAAGCAGCTCAGGGCTCTTGAAGAACAGGGAAAAACCGCGATGCTGCTCGCGGATGACCGCAAAGCGCTCGGGATTGTTGCTGTCGCTGACACGATAAAGGAAAGTTCTCCTCCCGCTGTCGTGCACCTCAAAGCTATGGGCATTGAAGTATATATGATCACAGGAGACAATGAGAGAACGGCACAAGCGATCGCCCGGCAGGCCGGTATTGAGCATGTGTTTGCAGAAGTCCTGCCGCATGAGAAAGCCGATTATGTGAAAAAGCTGCAAGAAAAAGGCCCTGTTGCAATGGTCGGGGATGGCATTAACGACGCCCCCGCTATAGCGCAGGCAGACATTGGAATCGCAATGGGCTCAGGCACGGATGTCGCGATGGAATCAGGCAATATCGTCCTCATGAAGAATGATTTACAGGATGTTCCCCGAGCGTTTCGCCTCAGCAAAATCACGATGGCGAAAATCAAGCAGAACATGTTCTGGGCGCTGATTTATAACATTCTCGGCATTCCAATCGCCGCTGGCGTTTTGTATCCCTACACGGGATGGCTGCTCTCACCTATCATTGCGGGGGGAGCGATGGCGATGAGCTCTGTAAGCGTCGTATCCAATAGCCTGCTGTTAAAATTCAAGACTCTCTAATGCGCTAAGAGTGCACTGGCCTGAGGAAGTACTTCGCGGCTTGTTTCATACTATGTTCCATGTTTTCCAGCCATTCCCATTCCTTCCCAATGTATGCGCGCGGAATTTGTGTATGGCCCTGCACGGCTAACATGAGCAATCTCTTTTTTCCATCACATACAAGCCCTGGAACGTTTGCGTCTACAGGCACGGAACGCTTGTGCGGGAGAATATCCATAATGACTATGGGATCGCTCGAATCCACGTGCTGCTCGTAAAAAAACTCATGCACGCGCGGATTACGCTGAGCAAGAAGCGATGGGACATCACTCAACGGAACACGCTGTATCTCCTCTCCTAACGGGCCCAACGCTTCGAAATCTCCCTGAATCGTCATACGGTCAAACGCATACGGGGCCTCGCTCCATACCCTCGGAACTGCAAGCGCGAGAGCCAAACACGCATCCTCAAGATGGGAAATAGCCCTGAACACGAGGGGATCCTCAGGGGATAGCTTGTATCGCGTCAGCACGGCAGATGGATCATCGCAGAATTTATCGAGTTTTTCCGCCACATACCGTTGCCTCAGAAGATGGATCCTGTTCATGTTCTCATTCGCATAATATCCCGGGATGAATATGGCTGTAACCGCATGATATGCGCGTTCCGCCATATGGGGAAACAGCTTTCGCTGGCGCTGAAGATCCATCGTTGATGAAATAAATGCCCCTCCAGAGAGCAAAGATCGAAGAACACTGTCAAGCGCCGCGGTGTTAAGGCGTTGTTCCGTGCGGCCAAATATTGTTTCTGCGGTGAGCAAGGGCATGTAGGGTGTAAGTGATAGAGCATTTAAAAAATTGTGGGTTTCCGAAACAACAGGTTACCCCCGGGCTACAATCGGCTATGATCCATCAGATGGAAGGCGGATATTTAGTTCGTTGTCAATCCAAATGCACACCACCCCTTGGCGAGATCACGAGGATCGGTTTTATAGCAGGCGTAGGCGTCCCCATATTTTTTGATACAATCGTTATCCTCGTCACACTCCGCTGCTTTGCATATATACTGTGAGGGCATCCCCGTTTGAGCAGTTTCCACCCTAACCTCGTTATCCCTGCAAACGCAATCCTCGTTTTCGGGAGTGTCGTAACATGAAATCTCATCAGACGCGGTGCATCCGAGAACCAAGAACATCCCAAGAATCATCGCATAAGATGGCGTGTTCATAACGCACACTATCCATAGAGACTATATATAGCTTACGTAGCCTGCAAACGCGCCTGAAGTGATGCGCTGCGGAGCATCCCTACTCACTTTATCCTGATCGTCTCTAAATTCCTGGGAGCAACCGTCTCAATCCTGAATTGCTTGTGTATAGAACTCGCGAGATCGAGGCATCTGCTATTCTCGCCGTGATTGACGATGACTTTTTTCGGCCGCGGGATGCAATTTTGCACGAAGTTCATGAGCTGCCTCCTGTCACTGTGGTTGCTCACCTCAATCTTTGAAACCTCCATCCTGATGTGCACAACCTCTTCCTTCTGGCCATTCCGGAACACGACTTCCCGCTCCCCATTGCGAATGCGCCTTCCCAACGTGCCTTCGCCCTGATAGCATGTGAACACCATGGAGTGCCTCTCATCATTCGCCAAATGCTTGAGGTACTCAACGCTCGGCCCTCCAATCAGCATGCCGGACGTGCATACAATCACGCAGGGGCCGTGCTCATGTATAATCTGCAACCGCTCTTTTTGGCTGCCGACTTCCTTGAAACAGGGAAGCAGGAATGGATTATTATCTTTATGAAATATCTGCTTGCGCACGTTCGCGTTCAAATACTCAGGATACGCTGTGTGGATTGCGGTAACATCCCAGACCATGCCATCCACCCAAACCGTAACATCCTCGATCTCTTTATGCTCGAGCATGTCCACGATCATGAGCATAATCTCCTGGGCTTTGCCCGAGCCCAGCGTGGGAACAAGCACTTTTCCGCCGCGGGCGATCGTTC
>CAZHJH010000049.1:0-10277 GCA_964533475.1 uncultured Methanosarcinales archaeon | reverse complement strand
AATGGTCAACATCAGCACAGGCTAGGATCTCATCCATTTTCTTCATGAGAATTTCGTAACGTTTCCGGTCCCTGTGAAACAGTTTAGCCAAGTTTTTTTGAAGTTTTTGCTCAATCTCAAACTTACGCATGCGAAGTCGCCTTGCGCAGCTGCGTTAAAGAAGCAAATTTCCTGAACTTCCCCTTCTGCTCTATGGCTTTGAGTTTTTCTATATACTCTGGCCTCAATTGCGGTTCAAGAATACTCTGTTCATACTCCGCTACAACGAGATCAATCGCTTGAGACTTATCTTTTAACCCATATTTCGCTTTTACAACATTCAGCACGCGATTCGTGTTCTCCTCAACGTTAATCATTGCTTGGACCATATATACATCACATATACCGATATATACACCTTATATATAAAGATTTCTCTCGCCAAACGGGTACTCAGTAGCGCAGAAGTTGAATATTCAGCGTGAGTGGTTATCGGGTATAGCCCCCATACTCACGCTCTCATTGAATAAGAGGTAAGTCGCCGGCAGTATACTCATGGTGAGTAGGCGAGTGGCCCACTGCCGGAATAGGTAAGTGAGTGAAAGATACTCTTAACTCATTCTTATACTTTTCTATTATTACTCCGTAAGATTTCCGAATACACCGTGTTTAAGTCATGGAACGTGTCAGCACGTAAGCGTAGCGCGTCCGCTATCTGATTGGAAAAATACGCTATTTCAACGAAAATATTGCGATAAAACTTCATAAACACATATTAAGGATACTCTTCACGGGATGAGTATGACCTCAGTGCTGGAAAAACCACAACCATTAAATACTGTTTCTTATATACAGTTATATAAGATGAAAAAACCGACACTCCACAGCCCAACATTGGAATCAGTAATCATGGTTGAAAAAACTATTCAGAAGTACAGCCAAGAGTATGGAAAGTACCAACTCTGGAAAAAGCTGCCAAAGAAAATGATGTATCAGACGTTTCAAGTAATCTTGCACTATCTTGAACATTCAGGAAAGATCATGATTGACAAAGACGGCACAGTGATGTGGACATATGATCCGGAAGGCATTAAAAAACTGTTGAGAAAAGGTGTCAAATTACGGTGAAGCCCATATACGTAACATTTGGAGACAAAAAGATTGAACAGATCTCTACGCCGCCAACTCAAAGAGCTCAAGGGGATGCTTGTAAAACTCCATGGCTTCTTGCTGCGCCGCGCGGAGCAGGCTCATCTCCCAGGGGGTCAGCTTTCTGGACAGCACGTATTTCTGCACATACCAGACGTCAAAACGCTCACGCTGATGCTCTTCCATATACAGCCGGGCTGCCTCAGACCGGGACGCCAAACCTCTATAAATCTTCATGCCCATGATCCACATGAGCTGATGGAGGTCGCGATGCATCCTGCTCGGTACTGGAATAACACTGCCAGAATCGAGACGATCAATAACCGAGCTGTGATAGCGCTCAACAAATGCCCTGCCATCGTTCGGGGTGTTGAAAATCAGCACCTGCAGGTCATCGCGCTCTCGATGGACACGGATCAGCGGCATCTCTGGAGTATCTGCCACTTCGCCGTTGTCAAGGATAAGATCCAACACTGTAGGCATTCGTGTGAAAAATACGCGAGAATTTATAAACTTAGTGCCCCAGAATATAAAAGTATATTAAGCAAGGGATCACGCCGAAATCCATGACTCCAAAAGAGCTTAAAGAGTTGGGCAGGGAATTCTCTGAGGACATCCTGGACATGTTCGGCGGATTAAAGGGCTATGCAAAAAAAGCGAAAACCCTTGCGAAAACAGCCTGGAAGAACCTGTTGAAATACAAGAAGGACATAAATGCTACATTGCTTCTCGTATTCATTGCCGTAATCATCTACTCAAGCCAGTTAAGCTACACCTTCCTATACCTCTCATTCCTCATATACTTCATCGCGGGATTCCCGTTAAAGATTAGAAGCAACACGCCCATTGTCGCGGCATTAATCCTTCTAGCCATAACTCCAATATTCCTCATCAAAGGCTTTGAAAACTACGCTAATTACATCGCCATTATGGCGTATTTCTTCTTAGTTATTGGGGTTGTAAGAAAGTTTATCGCGTATGTGATGCAGAAGTAATCGCACCGAACCCCCAACAGGCAAGAGATGACTCATGGATGCTCTTAAGAAGGACTCGGGCTTGAAATATGAGCGATCGGGATGCGATAGCCAGCGCTGAGATCCTCAGTTCTCCATGTATTGCATGAAAGATAGTAGTCTTTGTTGAGCTCAGTTCTCGGTATTAACAACACTTCATCATACTGCTCATAATAGGCCATTGGACGCTGCGCCACGTAAACTCGTTTAGGGGAGACCAACACACGCACTTGCTTGCTTGAGTGCGCCTCAACCTGTACCATGTGCTCTGCAGGGAAATCCTCTGGGAAGAATGCATCCATCATGAGAACATCATTTTCCTCCCTTTTGGAACCTTCACTTAACACCACATTCAAACTTATTGATTCCCCCGCACGCTCAATGTCGTATAAACACGCGAGCAGCGTTGGCAGTTCATAGCTCTTGGGAAGAAAAAAATCATTCGTGATCGTGATCGTGATCGTCTGGAGCCCGAGAGGAGTTTCAGGCGAACCCGAAGCAACAAAGAGCGCGTCAAACGGCACCGAGGACACAGTCTCCGTATAGACAGAGAGCTCCGGCGCTGCTGTGCTTACGATTACTAAAACAAGAATAACCGCCACGGGTAATATGATGCCCAAAGCAAGCTTAATGCTCATCTTCTATTTCTTCAGTTTTTTTGAAAGATAAAATCCGACGCCAATCATCACAACAGCAGAAAATGCCAGGGAAAGCAATATCCCATTTTTTGAAAGGTCGAACACATCAATCACAAACCCCACCGTAAAGATATACAGCGAGACGGAGATTAAATACATAATCGGATGCCATTTCCTTTTCATGGCGTAAAGGATGATGGCTACAACCAGGCCAATCCAAAAAATTCCATGCCCCATATACGGATACCATGCCATGTTAGATATCCCTCTCTGCCATGAAATCGGCGACAAAAAAGAACACGACGACAAGGCAGCCCAGGATCACGGCTTTCACAGCGTCTGCCAGGCTAAATAAGTACTCATATGAGAAATATGCGACGGTGACGAATAAAAAGATGATTCCAATGACGTAAAAAATGTATTGGGCTTTCACCATCGTCTCCATGTCTGAAACTTCTGCTATATAAACCCTTCGCTTTCATCTTTGAAAACGAAATGTTTATTAAGTCAGGATGAGCATATCGAGAGATAATGGCAAAAAGGGATACGACAACGCGTCTTGACTTTTGGGATAGCCTCAGGGATCTCTTCTCCAATCCGGGCCTTTTTTTTGAAAAACTTAAATCTGAGCCAGGGATAAAAAAATCGTTATTAACGTTTGCGATCGTGAGCGCATTTTTTACTGCGCTTCAATTTATTTTTAATGCTGGAATGATGGGGGTTCTTTCCCGTATGTTGCCCTGGGGAGGGATTGTATATCCCACGATGGCCTTCGTGAGCTTTGGCATAAGCATTCTCGCGACATTCGTATACTCTGGCCTCATTCAGGTCGTAATGATCGCGTTCAAATCAGGAGGAACATACAAAGACTCGTATAATGTCTTTACATATAGTATGATACCGTATCAGATTTTCAACGTAATCCCCTATGTAGGATCGCTCTCGATTATATACTCGTTTATCCTCATGATCATGGGAATATCAAAGGTGCATAACGTCTCTAAGGGAAAAGCGGGGTTAGCGTGTTTATTGCCTGCCATAGTCGCAATCGCTATCGTAGTTGCAATTATTATTTGGGTCTATATGTGGATATTTAGGAATATGTAGCGGCGATTCTCTTTCTCAGAATACCACGCAATAAAATAGGCGATGCTATCTCAACGAAGCAGATTCTGCGTACAACCATGCCTGGTGCTTTGATGTTCATTAAAATGGAACACAACGCTGCATCCTCGAAATGTTTAAATACTGAAGATTGTGGATACTGCATCAAGCATTGAGGTGTGAAAAATTGTTAAAAGAGGAAACGTGTATGTGAGTGTTCTGATTATTGCGCTTCTGCTGTTCTTGGGGACGGCAGTGGCGAAACCAGGCGCGGCGAAAGCATGCAGTGATAAGATCGACAACGACAATGACGGGTATTGCGATTTTACGGGGTGCGGTGGTTTGCCCGCAGATCCCGGATGCAGTAGTCGCCAGGATGCGACGGAAACGAATGCTGCTGTTCAATGTGATGATGGAGTTGACAATGGCGATGCAGATCTCTCTGCGGACTCCGCTGATGCAGGATGTTCTGGGCCTCGTGACAATGATGAGTCAAATGGTGTATGTGATGATGGCGCTGATAGCGCGTCCGATGCCGACGCATTGGCTGATTACCCCAAAGACCTCGGATGTGCAAGTTTCTCTGACACGGGTGAGGTAGACGGGGACTGCGATGACCTTGTTGATAATGATGGTGATACGTATGCAGATTATCCCATCGACCTCGGGTGCAACAGTTATACGGACGCAGGCGAGCTTGGTACGGCAGAATGTGATGATGGAGTTGACAATGACGGAGATACTGCTGCAGATTACCCTCTAGATGCCGGCTGTGCTGGCTCCGTCGACGCTGATGAAACGAATTGCGGAGATTCGGTATGCGAAGGGGGTGAGGTGTGTGATGCTTGTGCTTCCGATTGCGGGCATTGCGACTCTTGCTCAGAAAGTGACCTCGGATTCGTTGATTGGTTATTCGGAACGATCTCAGGGTATTTGGGAGGGTCTCCGTACTATTATGAAGACTACTGTGCGGATAGCACAACCTTAGTTGAATACTACTGTATGGGCAGCTCTGCATACCACGCTGATGAAATCTGCGCGGGCAACTACACCGGTTGCGCTGATGGAGCTTGCTATTAATTTTTTTCTTTTTTTCTTCTTGATTATTAGAGATCTAGTTATACTCGGAAATCTTGCGGAAATAAAAGGGAGACGCGTATAACAAAAACTCGCTGCTCGGAGCTAACCACGGGCTAAAGCCCGCGGTTTTTACGCTCCTCGCCGAATCGCGAGTTTTTGGGATTGAAAATTGCATGCTAAAGCAAGGGGTTTTACACCCATGCAATTTTCAATAAACCCAGAATCTCATAAAAATGCAGTTTTCTGAAAAAGTTCTGGCAAAAGATTGGAACTCGCCAGAGGAACAGAAAGCATGGCGCAGACTTTAAAAGGTGAACTCGTCGTCATTCCTTTTCCATTCACTGATCTGAGCCATGTGACAAAGAGGCCAGCATACGTTTGCGCGGTTTTAAAAGGGAACGATGTCATTCTCTGTCAGGTTACAAGTAAACAGAGGCACGATGAATATTCCATATCGCTCTCAAATACGGATCTCATGAGCGGATTCTTCCATATCGACAGTTTTATACGCCCAAATCGATTATTCACTTTGGATGCATCGCTAATCATGCGAAATATCGGAATAGTCACGAGAGAAAAACAGCATCGCATTGAACAAAAATTAATCAGCATTTTCCGATCTCAATCCCCACAGGGCAATGGTCTGATCCCATAATATACGGGAGTATGAACGCGCTCTGCAAACGAGGCCGCAAACGTTTGGAAATCAGAAAATAGTCAATTCTCCATCCAATATTCCGGGCGCGCAGGTTATTCCACATGCCCCACCATGTGTACTGTCCAGGTTGCTTGTTGAACTCGCGGAATGTATCGATAAACCCCTGCTCCAATAAATGCGAGAAACCGTCAATCTCCTGCTGCGTATACCCTGCTGTTTTGTTATAGTTCGATTTCGGATTCGCGATATCTCTAGGAGTATGCGCGACGTTTAAATCACCACAAATAATCACTGGTTTTTTCGCGTCAAGCTTCTTGAGATATGCCGTAAAGTCATGATCCCATGTCTTGCGATACGGCAGTCTGAATAATCCCCTTTTTGAATTAGGGATATACGCGTTCACAACATAAAAATCTTCAAATTCAAGCGCAATAACTCTTCCTTCCTTGTCATGCTCGGGTATTCCCATACCATACGCGACATTCAATGGTTTTTCTTTTGAGAATACGGCTGTTCCCGCATAGCCTTTTTTCTCCGCAGAGTTCCAGTAATGATGATAGCCGTGCATCATCGCATCAACATCGTCCTGATGCGCCTTCGTCTCCTGAAGGCACAAAACATCCGGATTAATCTTATGAATGGACTCCGCAAACCCCTTCTTCATCGCAGCACGAATGCCATTCACATTCCATGAGATGAGTTTCATGTGCTCTCACAATAATCAATGTATATATACTTTCCGAACGCTTTAAATACTTCGCAAAATTATCAACACGCATGCCAAAACCTAAGCTCCTTGTGTCCGGATCGGAGGGAAGGATGGGCCGCGTCCTCTGCAAGGCACTCGCAGAAGAATATGCATTGTTTGCGGCTGACATCAGCATGCAAAATCCCAACGGCATGAATACTTTCCGCGCCGATCTCTCTCGTTATGAAGAAGCACAACACCTCTTTTCAACGGTGAATCCAGACTTTGTGCTGCATCTCGCCGGCAGCAGGATGCATGGCTCAACATGGGAGATGCTACTGAAAAACAACATCGTCGCATCACGTAACATCTTTGAATGCGCTCGCGAAGCAGATGTGAAAAAGATAGTCATCGCCTCCTCAAATCATGTCACAGGAGGGTATGAAGGAATCCCTCCAACACTGCATGAGCAAGCCCGGCCTCGGATGATCTCGCCGAATGATCCGATCCGGCCAGACAGCGATTACGGAGCGACAAAAGCATTCATTGAGGCATTAGCCCGGCAGTATTTCGAATGCCATGGCATCCACGCTATTATCCTGAGGATTGGCGCGTTCCGCGAGAACGATAATCCACTCGAAGATAAGACCGGAAGATGGCTCAAGACATGGATCAGCCATCGTGATCTCATTCAACTTGTGAAAAAAAGCCTCGAATCATCAAAAGCGTTTGGGATTTATTATGGTGTCTCAAATAATTCGGGCAGGTTCTGGGACATCAGCAACGCAGTAGAAGATCTCGGATATAAACCTCAAGATAATGCGGCATTGTTAAAGCAGAAATAAAGAGGCGTATCCTGATTCTAGGCTAGTCTTTGTCAACATTTAAAAACGCCGAAATACCTACTGTCATTATGGACAAGCATTTGGACATTGCAAGGAAGGCAGCAGATGCCGCTTCCAAGAAGATCATGGAGTTCTACGGAGCGCAGAATGTCAAAGTCAAAATAAAGGGAGAGTTTGGCCCTGTGACAGAGGCAGACCACGCCGCGAATGAGATCATATGTACGATGCTGCACAAGGAATTTCCTGAGTACGGCATCCTCACAGAAGAGGAGATTCATAATCCTGAGCTGCAGCACGCTTTAAAAAACTGGAGAACTACAGAATATACATGGTTCATAGACCCGTTAGACGGCACAGATCCCTTCATCCACATGACGGGAGAGTTTGGCATTCACATTGGATTAACACATAAGGGAATTCCCATCATGGGCCTCAACACGTATCCCGTACAGGGAATAACATACTGGGCTGTAAAAGGGAAAGGCGCATTCAAAGAGTCTAAAGGGAAACAGGAAAAAATCAAAGTCTCAGGCATAGCGAACATAGCGAACATGCGCGTATTCACGGATCCGTTTTATCCGATCAAAGCGGTTGAGGAGCTCCTCAGAAGAATTCCCCACAGCACCGTGCGCGACGTAGGAAGCTTAGGTTTGAGAATCTGCAAAGTCGCGGAGAGTGAGGGAGATGCATTAATTCGCCCGCCCATAAACAGCAAAACGCATCTCTGGGACGTCTGCTCGGGCCATGTCATCATCACAGAGGCGGGCGGCATGATTACAGACTTCTTTGGTAAACCCATTGACTACAGGCCTAAGGAATACGTTTTATCCAAAGGGTATATCATAACGAACGGAAAGCTCCATGCATCCCTCTTGGAACAGACACGTATTTAAACTTCTGATATATGTTCATACTTTATGATCATACAATTCCTTGCGGGTATAGGCATACTCTTGTCCCTGTATGTTATATGGGTGGAATGGCGGTTAAAGAAAAACAGGGCGTACACGGCATTGTGCGACATTTCAAAGAGCGTATCGTGCACGAAAACCATTAAGAGCCCGTATGGCCATGTCTTCGGGATTCCGAACGCGCTTACAGGATTGTTGTTTTACACCCTTGTCTTCAGGTTTTCGCAATACACCCTTGTGATCCTGTGGCTTTCTGTTCCTGCGCTCCTCTTCTCAGCATACCTCTTCTACGTCTCGCATTATAAGATGAAGAATTACTGTGTCATTTGTATGGGAGCGTATGGGGTTAATCTTGGAATTTTTATTGCCGCCTTACTGCTCTCTTAAGAAACGGGAAGCTTCTGAACACGAACAATTTCGTACACTCTATTCTCTCCCCCTATGATCCCTTCCAGTTTCTCCCCCCTTGTATGGCCGATAAGGAGCTGCGCCAGGGGGGATGAATAAAGAATCCTGTCTTTTTCAGTATCGTCATCCCCATAGCCCACAATGGAATATTTTTCACGCACATTGTCTCTCAACACAGTAACCACACATCCGAGGCAAACCTTTTGCACCTTGGACGGATACTCAACGATTATAGGATCGCTAAGCGGGATGCGCATTCGCTTAAGTCTTTCCTGAATGAGCATGCTCTCATGCCGGGCAACCTCGAACGGCGCGTTATTCTCCGTAATGTCGCCTCCGGATTCATGAGCTTCCTGAACAAGGTGTTCCTGCTCTCTGAGCATCCGCTCAAGCTTGCGAAACTTCGCGACACATCCCTCATATCCCTTCTGCGAAAAGTAATAGGGCATGCACTTTGGAGAATCAGGGCCATTTAAAACGTTTATTGCGGCTAAAACCCTATTTCCACTTAATGCTGCATCCACGGACAGGTGCTGCGGATACGGCTATTGGCTTTCCATGGATAAGCACTTCAACGGCGTTTACTAAGAACTGTTTTTTTCCCGGTTTTTCCCAGTTGTCATCAAAACTTCCCTGATACACGAGCTTTCTGTCCTTGTCAAATACAAAGAAATGCGGCGTGCATAATCCCCCATACGCGCGCGCCACATCCTGCGATTCATCTCGGGCATACACAAAGTTGAAGTGTTTTTCCTTTGCCCTCGCAATCATATTGTCAAAGCTGTCCTGGGGATAATTCACTTCATCATTGCTGTTAATAGCGATCACGTCAACCTGTTTTCCGTATTTTTTCGCGAACGCAATGACACGATCCTCAACCGCCCTCACATACGGGCAATGATTGCACCAGAACGCTATAACAAGAATATCTTTCTTAAATCCCTTAAGCGAGTATGTTTTCCCATCTGTTGCTATCAATGAGAACTCTTTTGCCTTCTCTCCAACCTTCATCGTGAATTCGTCTGATTCCATATGAAGTCGGAGAACACAAACATATAAATATCTTATGCATTAGAGCGCCAATATGCATGAAACGATCTTTGCAAAGCAGATTATAGACGTCGCGAAGTCGCAGGGAGAGGTTGAGGCGATAACGCTCGAGATAGGTGAATTGGCGCACGTTCCCACAGGAGAGCTCATCGCATGCCTGAAGGGACTTGTTCCATGGAATATCGAGCATACGGAGATTCCCGCGAAAGTGTCGTGCCGATGCGGCTTCTACGGCCATCCGGTCATCCTCGAGCGCGGCCATGACTCTTTTCTTATAGAATGCCCCGACTGCGGCGCTGTTCCCCGGCTTGTTGATGGAACAGACATAAAGATTGTAAGCGTCAAGGTGAAATAATGTGCTTAATGGTGCCTGGAAAAGTCGTGAAGATTGAGGGAGATCATGTTACTGTCGATTATGAGATTGAAAAACGGAAAGGAATCGTGCTAGACACGCCATGCAAAGTGGGCGATTATGTACTCATTCAAGGCGGCATTGTCGTGGAAATTGTCCCAAAAGATGAGGCGGAAAGGGCATTACAGAGTTATAAGGAGAGTGTGAAGTGATCTTTCTTCTAAGATAAGGTTTTTAAATCATAAAGCACTTTACTCTTGCCATGTGTACGACGTATTTGGCCGGTATTGATCCCGGCAGGAGTGCATGGAAACTGTATGACCTCGCGCAGGAGACACTCCGCTCATTTTTTGTAGCAAAAAACATTCCTTTTACCGCATCCGCAAATTCCCCTGCTAGCTG